>JAGYMO010000123.1 GCA_018400255.1 Deltaproteobacteria bacterium | reverse complement strand
GATGGGCATTTAGTTGTATTTGATCGCACAAAGGACGTCATGGTACTTAATGATGGCAAGCCCTTCGCCCCTCAATATTTAGAAAGCAGATTAAAGTTTAGCCCTCATGTTCAGGATGCCTGGGTCATAGGGGATAAGCTACCTTATGTAACTGCTGTTATGTGTATAGATTACTCTGTTGTTGGTAAGTGGGCGGATGAGCACAAGATAAATTACACGAGTTACCCGGAATTATCCCAGGATCCAAAGGTATACAACCTTATAAAGGAGCAAATTGAAGAGGCTAATAAGAGCCTGCCTGATCAGGCAAAAATACGAAAATTTGTTAATCTCTTTAAGGCATTTGATGCAGATGACGATGAGCTAACAAGGACAAGCAAACTCAGAAGAGGCTTTATGGCGGAAAGGTACAAGGATGTAGTAGAGAGTCTTTATAAGGATACAGACACTGTCCACTTAGATATGACTATAACCTATGAGGATGGAAGGGAGCAGTCTATAAAGACTGACTTAAGAATTCAGGAGATAAAGCCGTAATCTGTAACTGCTTGATAAAAAATCTTTGCAAATAAACTGAACCTCGATACTAGCCAAAAAAAGAATAACGTGGAGGATTGTAATGGAATTATTTTTAATGACACTGATTTCAGGCATTATGGTTGGAGGTATATATGCCCTTGTTGCGCTTGGCTGGGTGCTTATATATAAATGCTCTGGGGTCTTGAACCTTGCCATGGGTGAGCTAACGCTGATAGGGGCCTATGTAAGCCTTACCTTTTATTCAATGGGCATCCCTTTTATTTTAAGCATAGTGCTTACACTTCTAATTGGCATTGTTCTTGGTATCTTAGTGGAGAGAATTTTCCTTGATAAGCTCATTGGAGAACCTATTTTGGCAGTTATAATGGTAACCGTGGGAATCTCGTTTTTCTTTAAGGGCTTAGTTGAATTTATATGGGGAACAGATATCAGAATTTTTGACCCACCTATTTTTTCTCTTAAACCAGTCAGTATTGGTTTTTTACATATATCAACAGTCTATTTCTGGTCCTTTGTTCTGGCTATAGTGCTTTTTCTTGTTTTTGTCGCCTTTTTTAAGTATACGCGCTGGGGCCTATCCATGCAGGCAACAGCAGACGATGAGACCGCTGCCTTATCTCTCGGGGTGAGTGCCAGGTTTGTTTATGCCGCTTCATGGGCTATCGCCTTTATGTCTGCCGGTGTAGGCGGGGCGCTTCTTGGAAATATAAATGGGGTTACTATATCTGTTGGATATTTAGGCTTGCTTGTGCTCCCCGCGGTAGTTTTAGGTGGCCTTAACTCCATTCCAGGGGCTGTTGTAGGTGGAATAACCATTGGTATTTTGCAAAATTTTGCCGGTACATACCTGGATCAATATTTCCCCGGGGGAGTAAAGGAGATATTTCCTTTTGCCTTTATGGCAGTATTTATGTTATTTGTCCCATATGGTTTATGGGGTTGGATAAAGATTGAAAGGATGTAACCTAAGGTTTTCAGTTTTCAATTGAAGGAGATTGGTCTATGACAAAAGTTTGGCTTCCATGTGGACATTACCATGAAAACTATGCAAAGGATCAAGGGTGGTGGCAGACACCTGTAATAAAAGGAAAGATGATTTCACTCCTCCTTATTGTCTTTGTTGTGTTCCCATTAACGCTAAGTGGATACTGGCTTAGTGTTGCGAATATGATAGGTTACACGGCACTTGGTGCCTTGGGTGTACAGCTTCTTATAGGTTATGCGGGCCTTATAACACTGGGCCATGCCGCCTTTATTGCCGTCGGTGCCTATACTAGCACTCTTTTAGTACTGTATGTTCCATGGCCTGAATTTATTTCTACCTGGGGTCTCGCCTATCCTATAAGTATTCTGGTTGCTGCGATTGTTGCCGGCCTCTGGAGTGTTCTTTTTGGGCTTCCCTGTGTCAGGGTAAAGGGGTTTTACCTGATATTGACTACCATGGCTGCCCAGTTTATCACTGTAGATTTTATCCTTACCCAGTATATAAGCCAGATCGGAGGCAGGGGACAGGCCTTTTCCCTCCCGCCTGGCACAATAAAGATTGGGCCTTGGTTTATTGATTCTGACCTTAAGGCCTATTTTTTAATGATCTTTTTATTGGTCCTTACGATTATAATCATGGCAAATCTTCTCAGGACAAGGGTTGGAAGGGCCTGGATTGCAATAAGGGACAATGATATTGCCGCGGAAACCCTTGGAATCAATATTGTCTGGTATAAGCTGTTAAATTTTTTTATGGCTGGATTTATTGCCGGCATTGCAGGGGCTTTTTGGGTAAGCAATAGTGCGGCCCTCAGTCCTGAACATTTCCCATGGTTTTGGTCACTCTGGTTGGTGGGCGTTATATTAATAGGGGGTGGAGGTATTGATGGGGTAATATTCGGTTCCATTTTTATGGTAGTCGTGATGGAGTTTATACAAATGGGCGTAATATCCTTAGCAGACGTTTTTCCTGACCTTATGATGAAATTCTTGTACGTGAAGGAATCTGCCTTTGGCCTGGCTATATGTGCCTTTCTTATTTATGAGCCTCGTGGCCTCTCTTATCGCTGGTGGCAGATCAAAAATTACTTTAACCTATGGCCATTTTCGTATTAGGATTACAGTTGACTATTTGAGTGGTAAAATGGTTAAATTAGAAAGAACGTAACGATTCAACTATTTAATAATTTAACAAGCAGTTGGAAGGAGGTGAATTTTTTAAAGTATAAAACAATATTTTCAGATTATTTTAATTAGCATTATACCATTTAAAATAGGGGGAAGCTATGAGGATTAGAAATGTTTTTATTATTTTATGCGCCGTTGTATTTTTATTTGGCCTATCAGCTCCTGTGATGGCCAAGGTTATAAAAATTGGTGGCCTTACAGATTGTACCGGTGCTACTTCCGACGTTGGGAAAGACTACGCTTTAGGCCTATCAGACGCATGGCATTATGTTAATGATACAGGCGGGATTAACGGTAAAGAGGTTAAATATACCTGGTTTGATTACGGTTACCGTATTCCGGAAGCCCTCACAAAATATAAGCTACTCAAACGTATGGGCGTCATCGCAATAGAAGGATGGGGAACCGGTGATACCGAGGCCCTTTCCGCAACTGTTTTTAAAGATAAACTTCCGTACGTCTCCGCATCTTTTTCAGCCCATCTGAATAATCCTAAAAAAAGTGCATATAATCTTTTTTTCGCCCCTGACTATTCTACCCAGGCGAGAGCTAATCTAACCGCTTGGTTTGAGGCAAAATGGCCGAAACATAAGGATTATGGAAAGAGGGCACCCAAATTTGCATGTGTATATAACTTCGCCTCTCCTTATGCAAGTGCCCCTATAAAGGCCATAAAAGATCAGGCCAAGATGCTTGGCTTTGAGATCGGTGAGGACCAAGACGTAGCACTTACCGCGATTGATACTAAAAGTCAAATCATGGCCCTTAAAAAGTTCAGCCCTGACGTCTGCTGGCATGGAAATACAACAATGGCTGTTTCCGCAACAATGAGGGATGCCTATGCCCTTGAGCTTGGCGCTGATTGGCTTGTTAATTATTGGGGCTTTGATGAGAATTTACCTAGATTAGCGCGCGAGGCCGCAGAAGGGGCTATGTGCGCAGGCCCATCGTATTTTTTTGGAAGCGATGAGGGAATAATGAAGACTGTCAAGGAATTTGCAAAAAAATACACCCCTGGCGTACCTTTAGAAAAACGGCTTAAATTCACGGTTACAGCGTGGTCGAATGTGCTTCTACTCAGGGAGGCGCTGATTCGCGCTGATAAGGCAGGGGACTTAAGTGGGCCTGGAATTTTGCAAAAAGGCTTTGAGACTATGAGGGATTTTGCGATTGCGGATGGTGGCCTTGGAACAAGCCCTGTAACATACACATCTACTGACCACAGAAGCACGGGGATAGTTCCTGTGTTTGAATTGGTTGGCGGGAAATTCAACCATGTAAAGACAATAGATGTAAAAGGACGCTGGCCAGAAAAGTGGGCATCTGAATGGTTTGGATGGTAATTTTATCAATTTCGAAATTGACGGCAATTATTTCGGAATTTAATCAATGAGACTCGGAGGTAGGGCCCTTGCAAGAAACAGATAGAATATTACGCGTTAACAACATTGAGGTTAAATACCATGAGGTAATTCTGGTGCTCAAGGGAGTTTCCATAGAAATCCCCAGAGGTGGGATTGTGGGCCTCTTAGGTGCAAATGGGGCAGGTAAAAGTACAACCCTGAAGTCTATCTCAGGGCTCCTCAAGGTGGAGGTAGGCGAGGTAACTGATGGCGCGATTGAGTTTGAAGGCGTGCAGATTCATAAAAAAAATGCCGTGGACATTGCGAAGATGGGCATAATCCAGGTAATTGAGGGACGCAAGGTCTTTGAACACCTTACTGTTGAGGAAAATCTCAGGGTCGGGGCCCATTTAAGGAAAACGGGGTCAGTCAAGGATGGCCTTGGGCTGGTATACCACTATTTTCCCCGACTTAAGGAGAAGAGGAGAGAGGTTGCAGGGTTTGTCAGCGGCGGAGAACAGCAGATGGCCGTGGTAGGCAGGGCCTTGATGACAGAGCCGAAACTGGTTCTTCTAGATGAACCATCCATGGGGCTTGCACCCATGCTAATCCATGAGATATTTAACATATTAACCAAGCTCAATAGCGAGGAACGGATTTCAATACTTTTGGTAGAGCAGAATGTAAAGCTTGCCTTGAATGTGGCGCCATATGCATATATATTGGAGAATGGGCGTGTTGTTATGGATGATACATCTGAAAGATTAAAAGAAAACGAAGATATAAAGGATTTCTACCTCGGTCTATCTGAAAAAGGCAAATCAAAAAGTTTTGCAGACGTAAAGCATTACAAAAGAAGAAAGAGGTGGTTGACATAGTCCAAAACTATAAGTACTGTCAAAAACTTTATGAAAAAACATAGAAGTATGATAACAAATATTGTATCTCCAGGGTTTAGGAAAGCTGGCATGCGGCCTAACAAGTGTAAAAAACAGATTTTTTTAAGCCCTTAGATCATAAGATCCTTTTGGAATTAGGATATAGAAGGATTTTAGTTTAAAAAAATCATGCTTCCCGGGTTTATTGTTACGTAATTTTTGACACTACTAACCTTAAAAGAGAGAGGTTTATTATGAATAAAAAATCTATCATATTATTGATACTTTTTATATTTCTAGGAGTTTTATTCACATCCTGTGCCAGTATGCAAACTAAACCGACTGCGGCAAATTTCAAGGCTCCCACCGTAGCCCTTGACTCAGTTCAAGTTACACAATATAATGGGTATTGGTACTACGGAGCGAACATAAAACCTACTAAGGGTAAAGAAGGTAACAACAGTGCGGTGTTGCCACTGGCCTTTACCTTTAATATTACCAATCCTAATAGTTTTCCTGTAAAGTTAGATGGGTTCGGATTTACTGTTGCATTTGAGGATTTTGACGTAAATATGGTTAATGCTTATGAAACTCAATGGATCCCGCCTGGAAAAACAAATCAAATTTCTGTGCCGTCAATACTTGATGTTAGGCAAGCCCTCCTGGGTCTTTTGGTACCGAATGCCTTCAAGGTAAAGGAAAAAGGAACGAATGCATGGGCTCTTCTTGAGAAGTGGTGGACAGGCATTCCAGAATATAATATTCCCATTTATGTAAATGGAGGCTCGGCTACTTTTATGGCGGGGGAAGAACAAAAGGTAGTTCCATTTAAGGCAAAATTTCCCCAGTAGTATTTGTTGAATCAAATAAAGGACCGACTCCGGTATTTTATTTAAATTGATATTCCCCGTTACGTGTAACGGGGAATATCAAACAAAGGTTACATTAGCTATATCTCAGGTACGTGCGAAAAGATGCTGAAGATAGCTAACTTAAGCCTTTTAAGCTATAGAATATAGACTACTTAAACGATACTTAGTTATGTAATCTTTGTCTCCGTCAATATTATTTGGGAATTTGACATGCGTAAGCCCTCTAAAAGAGATGAATTTTATACAGAGGACGTTAAGGGACATTACAGAGTGAAGATATATTGGGCTACAGAAAAATCCAAAAGACAAATTTTGGCACTTAGCATCGACTTGAAACTATGCCTGATGATTGTGCACGAATAATAGGGCGTAGAGGATCATTTAGTGAATAATTCTGAGCTATATTAAAAATTAAGGAAAGTTGTAATAAAATGGGATGGAAAGTAACTGCTACAAAATTATATTGTGATATCGTTAAGGCGTGGGTAACTGTTATGGTATACCATGATGGATCAACCAAGTGTGGTTATTATGAAAGGCATTTCACTAATAGGGGAAGCAATAAGGCTGAAGCTCAATGTAGTGAGAATTGCACGCTTTTAGATGCTTACAAGGAGGATGTTTTTCAAAGGGACGAAATAGTAGATTAAAATATCCGGTTATTTATATCTAGATATTGTTAAGGTATTCATAAACAGTAGATAAACCAAAAAAAAGGAGGAAAAAATGGCAAAAAAAATGAGTTGGTCTATGGCTAGTTTATTGGTGGCAATAATCAGTATGGGATTAATGGTGTCTTGCGCTTCAGTAAAGACAGTATCTGCGCCAGGTGCATTATCTCCTGTAAAGATAACAGATGTTAGTGTAGAACGCCTTAACCCGATTGCCGCAGACAAGTTCCAGAAGACGGATGTGTTTGTTTTTAGCACAACATTTACTCTCTCAAATGCACAGAAGGTATTAGCCAGGGTCAGTGATTTCAATTTTGAAGTGAAGGTGGATGATGGTACCGCTGATAAGACTATCATTCAAAGTGGATCAATGCCTATTACCTATATCCCGGGAAATGATGAAATTAGCTGGTCTTATACATCACCTCTTATCTATGGGGGAATGATAGGTTCATACGTCCTTCGAGGTTTAGGAGGGGGAGAAGGAATCAAGGGTGCGGTTGGCGCACTTAATGGTGTATGGAAAGAACTTGGTGCAGATAAAAAGACCTTTTATATCAAAGCACGTTACGCTACATCTCTAGCGGATGTTCCAAGTTTGGGCAAGAAATTTCAGGAATTCTCCTCAGAGTTTAAAGTTCCAGCATTATAAGGAGTTTATAGGATGAAGGGCTCCATAACACAGGAGACATGGGCAAAACTCATGCCTCAAGAGGGATATGACACCTTTCCGAAGCTTATGCGGAAGAATTATCGGGAAAAGGGCGATAAGCGGGTTGCTTATCGGTATAAGGATTTCGGTATCTGGCAAAAGTTAACGTGGAAAGATAACTATGAACGCATAAGGGCATTCGCTGGAGGACTTGCAAGCTTAGGCTTCGGGGCTGAGGATCGTATTGCTATTTGTGGTGAAAACGCACCTGAGTGGTTTTTTGGTCAATTGGCAGCTCAGGCCCTGGGCGGTGTTTCTGTTGGTTTATATATTGATGCAACCCCAAAGGAGCTGCAGTATATTATAGCCCACAGTGAAGCCAAGATAGTTATGGTTGATGATCAAGAACAGGTTGATAAAATTCTTTCTATTAGGGATGATATACCAAAAGTTGAAAAATTGATTTACTGGGTTGCTAAGGGAATGTGGAGCTATGATGATCCTTGGCTTATAGGCTTTGATGATATGATGGAGTTGGGCAAAGACTATGAAAAGGGACAACCTGATTTCTTTGAAAAATCCATTGACTCCCAAAACGGGGGAAATATAGCTGTACTTCTTTATACCTCCGGCACAACAGGTCTTCCAAAGGGATCAATGGTTACCTATAATAATTTATTATCAATTTTCAATGGGTGGGATAAGGCATTACCCTGGTATGAGAAAGATGAAAACCTATCTTTTTTGCCTCCTGCGTGGATAGGGGAGCAAATATTCACTGTAGCACCTAATCTGTCAAAGGGTATTATTGTTAATTTTATAGAGAAGGCAGAGACTATACAATCTGACCTCCGTGAGGTAGGGCCTAAGGTTATTCTATTTGGCGCAAGACAATGGGAGATGGTGTGCTCTGAAATTCAGTCAAAGATGATAGACGCACCCTGGTGGAAAAAATTCGTATATAACCTTTTTTTACCTGTTGGATACCGTTTGGCTCAATTCCAGGAGTCTGGCGAGAAGATTCCATGGTATTGGAAGATATTGAGGTTCATTTCCTATTGGTCTGTTTTTAGAGCATTGCAGGATAAGATCGGATTAGGAAAAACAAGGAGCCCTATTACTGCTGGCGCAGCCTTAAGCCCCGATAACCTAAAACTATTAAGGGCGATTGGAGTACCAATAGCTCAGGGTTATGGTGCCACGGAGGTCTCAGGACTTGATACCGTACAAGTTCAGAAAGACTATTATAGGCCTGAGGGATCAGGTGAGCCTTTCCCGGGTGTTGAGATAAGAATTACGGATGATGATGAGATTCTGCTTGGGGGCACCGGTTTAGTGAAAGGATATTATAAGCAGCCGGATGAAACTAAAAAGGCCTTTCACTCAGGCTATTTTCATACCGGTGATGGCGGTTACATGGATGATAAAGGTGAATTATACATTGTTGATCGGGTAAAAGATATGCAAACACTTAAGGATGGGGACAGATTTTCTCCTACATACATTGAAGGTAGATTAAAATTTAGCCCCTATATTAAGGATTGTATGGTGGTTGGAAACAACAGAGACAGTGTGGCTGCCATTATCAATATGGATTATGAGAATACAGGAAGATGGGCTGAGCGGAATCATCTTGCATATACCTCCCACCAGGATCTTTCCCAGAAAAAAGAAGTTGGAGAATTATTGAAGGGTATTATGGGGAATGTTAATAGTGTGTTGCCGGAAAAGCAACGTGTAAGAAGGTTTGCAGTTCTTCATAAAGATTTTGACCCAGATGAGGCTGAACTTACCAGAACCAGAAAGCTGAGAAGGGATTTCATGGAAAAGAGGTATGACAATTTAATATCCGGTTTATACGGGGGGGAAGATAAAGTTGAAATGGAGACTACTGTTACCTACCGTGATGGAAGACAATCGACATGGAAAATTGGGATATTTCTCCAGGATTTAGAGGTGTAAAAAATGGCAGTTGATACCAGAGACATAGTAAAGAAAAGGGAACAGAGGTATAGTTATGGCCTGACTCTTTTAAGGGATTGTATAGAGGAGACCAGGGATTTGCCGAATGAGGAAGACTTTTTTAAAAAGAATGTACTCAGAGTGGAGGATATAACTATAAGCTTTGGCGGCTTAAATGCGTTAAGCGATGTAAACCTTGAGTTGCGAGAAGGAGAATTGTTGGCTATTATTGGGCCGAATGGAGCTGGAAAGACAACCCTTTTAAATGTAATTAGCGGTTTTTATAAGGCTCAAAAGGGAGATGTCTATTTTCAGGATACCAAGATTACCAATTACTCTTCCCACAAAATAGCAGAAATGGGCATATGTCGAACCTTTCAGAATATAGCCCTTTACACAGGTTTATCAGTCATTGATAATATAATTGCTGGGCGTCACCCCCATATAAAATACAATTTCCTAAATGGAATGCTATATTTTCCATGGGCGCGCAGGGAAGAGGCAAGACAGAGGGCAATTGCCGAGGATATAGTTGATTTTTTGGAGATGGAGCAGGTAAGAAATACAACGGTGGGCATGCTTTCATATGGTCTAAGAAAGAGGGCGGAGCTTGGAAGGGCATTGGCGCTTGAACCAAGGATATTACTGTTGGACGAGCCTATGGCTGGAATGAACCTTGATGAAAAGGAAGATATAGCAAGATTTATCGTTGACATCCATGAATTTTTAAGAATTCCCATAGTAATGATTGAGCATGATATGGGCGTGGTCATGGATATCGCTGATAGGATTGCGGTCCTTGATTTTGGTTTAAAAATTGGAGATGGTACGCCTGAGGAGATAAGTAAGAATCAAAAGGTGGTTTCTGCCTATTTAGGAAAAGCAGGAGAACAATAGAATGGAAGATCTTTTAAAAAGTATAATGCTTGGACTTGCATCTGGAGGAATATATGCCCTTGTGGCAGTGAGTTATGTTATCATATATAAGTCTACACGGATATTCGCATTTTCTCAAGCAGGTATGTTGGTCATAGGTGCCTATACATTTTGGCAGTGCCTGGTAGTGTGGAGCTTGCCTATATGGATTAGTATTTTAATAACCTTAGCAATTGCAGCTGCCATAGCAATAATAATCGAAAGGGTTTCCATGAGGCCCCTTATCGGGCAGCCTATTTTGGCACCTATTGTGGTTACATTGGGTGTCATGCTTTTTCTCAGGGGAATTGCCCTTTTATTCTGGCATGGTGAGGTCGAGGGTTACGGAGAGGCTTTTTTACCTCTTGGGGTATGGCACGTAGGATTTTTGAGCTTACCCAAGATACAGGTCTATGGATTTATAATCTGTATGCTCGTAATCGCCTTGCTTATTTCATTTTATAAATACACACGCACTGGCTTGGGAATGAGGGTGGTACACGAAGATCATCTTGTTGCTCAAAACCTTGGTATCAATGTGAAACGTATTTTTCAGTATAGCTGGATATTTTCATGCGCTGTTGCAGTTATTGGGGGGATGCTGCTAGGTAATATCCAGGGTGTTGGGCTTGACCTTGATGCCAATGGGCTGATTGCTATTGCAGCTGTTCTTTTTGGTGGTTTAGAGTCTTTTGGTGGGGCGGTTATAGCGGGGCTTGCTATTGGAATCATTCAGATTTTTGCAATACAATACCTCGGTGCTTTATTACCAGGTGAAATAACCATGCTTGTTCCCTTTGTTTTTTTACTGTTAATCCTTCTTATTAAGCCATATGGACTTTTTGGATTAGTAAGAATAGAGAGGTTGTAGAATATGACTATTAATGTAGATCGGCCATGTGGCACATTTGACAGCAATTACTATCAGGCTATGGAGATTTTTAGAACACCTCTGAGAAAGTTCTTAATGATAGCATTTATTGTTCTGTTATATGCAATAGCATTTATTCTAGATGATTATATTATATCTATTCTGATTGTTTTCTGTGCTTTTAGCATTGGTATGACAGGCCTACAGATTATTACTGGTTACGCGGGACAGATATCATTGGGCCATGCTGCATTTATGGGTGTTGGCATGTATACTATGGCAGTTTTTCAGGAACACCTGGGCTTTAACTTTTGGTTTGCCCTTCCATTGGCCGGATTAGTTCCGATGATTATAGGTATGCTGTTCGGAGTACCTGCGGTGAGAATAAAGGGTCTGTATCTTGCATTTGCGTCTTTGGCTGCGCATTTTGTGATTGTTTATGCCATTAATAACTGGAGATCAGTTACAAATGGTACGGACGGAATGTATTTACACAGACCAGGGGTTTTGCTAGGCATAGATTTTATGATTGACAAGTATTATTATATCCTGGTTCTAACCGTGACGGTAATTATGATCTATTTTGCCAAAAATCTTTCCAGAACAAGGCTTGGAAGAGCCTTTGTTGCTGTTCGTGATAATGACATTGCAGCAGAGGTAATGGGTATTAATATAGCACACACTAAGGTACTTGCCTTCGGCATTGGATGTTTTTATGCTGGGATTGCTGGTGCCGTTGGCGGGGGCTACTACGAGTATGTTAATGTAGAATGGTTTACGTTAACTGATTCCATATGGTATTTAGGGTTCCTTGTTGTTGGAGGACTTGGCAGTATTTTTGGTGCCATTGCAGGGGCTGTTGTATGGAAGAGCCTTGACGAGTTGTCTACATTAGTTACCCCAATTACTGAGGCGCTTCTGGGTGGGATGGCTTTTTATGCATCGGCAGCCTTTTCACTGGTCATTTATTCCCTTATTGTAATTGTGGTACTTGTATTAGAGCCTAGAGGAATAAACCACCGCTGGCAGATTATTAAAAGGTCTTATAGATTACATCCTTTCCCATATTAATGGGGAATCGATTTACAATTTATAAATTACGATCATTATTGATTATAAAGAAAGGGGGGTTATATAAGAGATTAGAATAATAAGGTAAAAATCAATATTAACAAACAAACTAAAGGAGGTAAGAAAGATGAACAAAAAAAACACGTTAGGTATTATGGCAGGCATCCTTATTTCATTAAGTCTCATTTTTATACTAACCTTTTCATCTAATGCAATTGCCGCTAAAAAACCAACAGTTACTATCCATAATATTACAGACCTGACCGGTGCATACGCGCCTATTGCCATCCCGAGCGAGAAGGGCGGAAAAGATTACCTCTCATGGTTAGCTGAGCAAGGGGGAATAGATATTGACGGAGATGGAAAGGGTGATGTAGAGGTACAGTATAAATGGGCAGAGTTTGGTAATATTGATGCCAGGTTTATGTCTGCTTATAAGCGGTTTCGTATTCGAAAACCCAGGCCTACTATTATTGAGATGTGGTCTTCTCCCAATCAGGAGATGATGAAGCCGGTCTTAGAGAGAGATAAGATAAACTGCTACGGAATTGGTTTTAGTGATCCACAACTCTATCCACCTGCCTGGAATTATATGGACTGCTGGAGCTATGGTGAATCCGCGGCAGGCGCCATTGAATATTATATCGATAATATCTGGCCAAAACGGGGAAAGGGTATAAAGGCAAAGGTTGCTCATCTTACCTGGGATTCGGCATATGGTCGAGCAGCAATTGAGCCTACAACAAGACATGGTAAAAAGACAGGAAAATATGAGGTAGTAGCGGAACGATTTTGCAGTCTTTTACCTACCGACCCTGAGGTAATGGCCTATCTTTCGGACTTTGAAAAAAAAGGAATAGATATCATATGGTCAAACAGCATCGTTCATACCCCTGCAGTCATTCAAAAAGGCCTTTTTAAACTTGGCCTAACCAAAAAGATGGTACTTATGGGCAATCTATGGGCGCCTGCTGATCAATTGCTAAGCATTGTTGGCCCTGAAGCTTCAGAGGGCTATATGTGTGCTCAACCTGTTTATATTCCTGCTGCGGAGCCTGAAGCCCCTGGTGTTAAATTCGCTAATATGCTTAATGATAAGTATCGTAAAGAGGCAGACATGCCTAATATTCAGTATATGAGGGGTATTAGGATGAAGGCTAATATGGTTGAGGCAGTGCGCCGTGCAATAATTGGAATTATGAAAAGGGATGGGGTAAATCTGGAAACCGCATGCAAAAAGATAACAGGAGAAGAGGTAAAGGAATTTGGACTTCAGACACTTGCTGGATATACAGCAATGGATACTACCACAAAATATAACAGCGCACCTGCAGGAAAGGATGATAGAAGACTGGCAAACCATGATCGTGTCGTTGGAATAGTAGATGGAAAGGTTAAAGTGCTTTCCCCTTGGTATGAAGTTCCGAGACTTGTTCCTGATGAGATGCTGGAAAAAGGCTTCTTTAAAGATGAGAAGATTAATATTAACTATATTGTTAAAGGCGAGTAATAGGAATTTAGCCGCATTGATTACTTAAATGCCTGGAACCCAGACCAAGGGTGGGAACGCTTGGTCTGGGAAACTATTTTTGACCTTATCAAATAATTGGGCAGTTAAAACCGGCTGCAAATTTCTTTGGAGGAGTTATATATGCTGGAGCTTGAAAATGTTGAAGTTAAATACCTTAATACTATTCTAGTTCTGAAGGGTGTTAATCTTAAGCTGGATAAGGGAAGCCTTGCATGCCTATTAGGCGCAAATGGCGCTGGTAAAAGCACTACCCTGAAGGCAATATCAGGACTACTCAGAACTGAGGAAGGGGCAGTTACAGACGGCGTTATTAGCTATGATGGTAAGAATATTCAAAACAGATGGCCTGAAGATATTGCTGCCCTTGGAATATTGCAGGTGGTTGAGGGAAGACATATGGCTGAGCACCTTACGGTTGAAGAAAATCTTCGGGCAGGGGGGCTTATCTACAAAGGTCCGAGGAGTCAGATGGGCAAGGATTTGGAGATGGTCTATTCATATTTTCCAAGGCTTAAATCACTGAAAGATAGGACAGCAGGTTATTGTTCCGGAGGTGAGCAGCAGATGATGGTCATGGGAAGATCTTTGATGGGTCATCCTGAGGTAGTTCTTCTCGATGAGCCTTCTTTAGGCTTGGCTCCGCTGCTTGTTCAGGAAATAGCCGGTATTATTAAAAAGATAAATAAGACAGAAAAGGTAGCAATACTGCTTGTAGAGCAAAATGCTATAATGGGACTTGATTTAGCTACTTATGGATATGTTATGGAGAACGGAAGGATTGTTTTGGATGGATCGGCAGATTCCCTTAGAGAGAATGAAGATGTGAAGCAATTTTATTTGGGGCTATCAGGTATTGGGCAGAAACGCAGTTATAAAGACGTGAAACATTATAAACGCAGAAAAAGGTGGCTAGGCTAACAAGGAGATAGAATATGGGTCTGTATGATTTTACTTTTTACGATGTTATAAGGCGGAATGGCAGATGTTTTACTAAAAGACAGGCGTGGTTGGAATTATCTGATGGACGGGATATAACATTCGGTGAGTTTAGAAATTTGGTTGATCATCTTGCAAAAGGGCTGCAGGATATCGGAGCAAAGAAGGGGGACCGGATAGGTATATTGGGAAAGAACAGCCTTGAGTATTTTTTGCTTTATGGTGCAGCCTCTGCATTGGGTCTTATTATAATTGCTATAAACTGGCGCTTGTCTGCAGATGAGGTAAGCAATAATCTTGTAGATGCAGGACCACGATTTGTTTTTGCTGACCCAGAATTCCAGCAACTTATAGAAGGACAGAAAGACAAACTTTTATCTGTGGACAAATTTTATAACCTTAGTGGTGGTGGCTCTTTTGAGGGTTTTAACAGGCTGATTGATAATGACGCTGATTTTATCTTGGAAGAGGTAGATTCAGATGACGGTCTGGTTATTATACATACAGCCGCAGTGGAGGGTAAGCCTAGAGGTGCAATTGTAACCCACAGAAACATTCTATCGGCCACAACACAGTTTAGCTATTTATTTGATGTGCATAAAGAAGATGTTCATTTAAATATACTTCCCCTTTTTCATGTCGGAGGATTGTTTATTGCTGCGACGGCATTTCATGCAGGGGCTGTTAACATCAATGTGAGTAAGTTTGATGCAGACCAGGCAGTGGATGTCATTCAGGAAAAACAGGTTACAATGTTATTTGACTTTGCCCCTATTTTAGCATCAATACTTGATAGCCAAAAAAAGACGGGGAAGGATATTAAAACCCTGAAGATGGTAGCTGGCCTGGACAGCCCTGAGACTATAGAAAGATATCAAAGGGAAACAGGTGGTGACTTTTTTGTAGTTTATGGCCAGACAGAGGTTTCAGCCCTGGTAACTATTTCACCATACAATGAAAAGCCTGGGTCTGCGGGAAGGCCTTTGCCCCTTGCAGATGTAAGGCTTTTTGATGAATATGATAACGAGGTTGAAATTGGCAGTATAGGTGAGATTGTTGTTAAGGGGCCTATGGTTTTTAAGGGCTATTGGGATCTGCCTGAAGAAACAGCTTATACATTCAGGGAGGGCTGGCATCATACGGGTGATCAAGGGCGTTTCGATGAAGAGGGTTTTCTGTGGTATGCCGGACGAAAAGCTGAAAAAGAGCTCATTAAGCCTGGAGGAGAGAATGTTTACCCGGCTGAGGTAGAAAAGATAATACTTGAAAATCCGGCAGTTGCGCAAACTGTGGTATTTGGAGTGCCTGATCCTAAATGGAAGGAAGCGATAAAGGCCGTATGTGAGTTGAAGGAAGGAAGCAGCCTTGAACCACAGGAGCTTATAGATTTCGTTGGTAAACGCATAGCCAGATATAAGAAACCCCAATACGTGGAGTTTGTCAAAAGTTTTCCGCTCCTTGAGGACGGATCTCCTGATAGGTTAAAGGTTAAAGAGATGTACGGAGGAAACGAATAAAAAGGTGCCGGACTAAGATTAAAATTCATAGCCCCATCCTGAAGGATGGGGCTTTTTTTTCGTTAGAAGTACATGCGAAGCGTCGCAATAACAACGTGTTTTATAAATGGTCAATATTTAGAATTTTTAACAGCAGCTATTAAGAAGACTGCCAGTACAGCCATTGCAGAATCAATGATAAAAGCTTGATCATAATTACCTGTTGTATCCCGTAAGATACCGGTTACCCAATGAACCAAAATAGCACCTGAACCATAAAATAATGTCCAGGTGCCGATGACTGTGCCCATAACCTCTTTTTTGAAATAATCACCAGCGCATGCTCCGTATATAGGAAACGTAGCACCATAAAAAATAGCCATAATACCAACAAGAAAATAAAATGGTGCCCAAGAATGGCCAGCCAAGATTATACCTATTAATGAAGCTGTGATGAATGAATTGGAAATGATAATTGTCTTTCTTCGGCCAAGGTAGTCTGACAAGGGTAAGATTGTTAAAACCCCTATAATTTGACATATGCCATGTATGGTAGCCAGAAGGCTGGCCTTTTCTAATGGCATTACCAATTGGTACTTGGCATAATCAACCATAAACGTAGTTATCCCGTACAGGCTATATGAGATACAAGTATAAGATAAGCCTATAAGCCAGAAGGTCTTTTCTTTGAATACGCCAGAAAGATTTATTGTTCCTGAATCAAGCTTATCTTCCGATTTAATGAAGACAATAGGTTCCTTTTGACCCCAGGGCAAGAAGCCTTTTAGTTCAGGGCTGCTTCTCAAAAATATAGCATTTATCACAACCATGAAGAGTGCAGCGATGCCAAGAAAGTACCATGAATAGCGCCAGTTAAGGTGGTTTACTATCCATGGAAATCCGATTCCCATAAAGGCAAAGCCAAATCCGTAGCCTGTTGATAGTATCCCAAGAGCCATGCCTCTGCGATTTATAACAAACCAACGCTGGACTAAGGTAATTATCGGAGTCCACATGCCAGTGGCACCTAAACCGACGATGGCGTAAAAAACGCAGGCTTCCCATAGTTCTTTCACTGTTCCCATCAAGATAACGCCTGCGCCTAAGATAAAGCAACAGATTGAAATTACAAGCCTGCCGCCATATTTATCTGTTAAATATCCTGTGAAAGGAGTTATTAAAATGTAGGAAAATAGATAGGCATTGAAAATGGAGCCCCCCGCTGTGCGGTTAAAACCTAAGTCCCTAATCATCTCAGGGAGAACAACACTATAGCCTAATCGGACAGAATAATTTATAAAAAGATTAACAAAGCAGGTTGCAGTAATGATCCATGCCCAGTGTATAAGGTATCTTTCTTTCATAAAAATATCTTCCTAAAGCCTTTTTAGGATTTATATGATTACACGAATTTTTTATGCATAATCATTTTTAGATATATCAATATGTTCAGATCTATATCTGTTATATTGATACGTTGCTGAAAGGGCTTTTATCGCACGTTCCGATGATTGGAAAATTGGTAAAGAGTGAGATTCCAATACTCGAACTACTCTCATTTCTTTTTCATCCATTGTGGAACACCACATGGCAAAAGGCTTCCCGTTTAGTTTCATGTTTAAGATTGATTGAATATATTGGTCATGAAGATACTTGATCATTTCCTCTGAGAAATCAGGATTTGACGAAAGAAAATAGGAAATGTCAGGAGGCATTTGCATTATTGTGCAGTCTACATTCTCATCCTCAGGTATAGAACTGAGGTTGCTAAAAAATTCTTTTAGTTCAGAGAGGTGGAACTCCATGCAGACCCCTGCGTCGAAAGGATTGAGGGGTATTTTCCAGGGAGGTAAAATTCCTTTTAGTTTCTGATACGTACCAGAATTCAGTTTTGCTACCTTAAGGCCATTAATCTCACATGAATCAGTTGCCATTACGCCCTCCCCCCCTGACAGCATAATGATGGCAGCCTTGTTTCCTTTGGGTAGCGGGAGAAAATCAAAGGCCTTGGCAAAGTCAAAAAATTGATCAATATTTTTTGCACGAATTGCACCTGCTTGTCTAATGAGACTATCAAAAATGAGGTCATTTTCATTTGCAATGGAACCTGTATGTGAGGCGGCTGCCTGGGAGCCTGCATTTGTATGTCCGGACTTGAGTATAATAACAGGTTTTTCTCTGGTAGTGGATCTAAGGAGGTTGAAAAATTCTTTGCCGCTACCATGAAGGCTTTCTATGTGCATAGCAATGACTTTGGTGCTGGGGTCTCTAAGAAAATATCCTAAGACATCTACCTCATTGATATCCATTTTATTACCCATATCTATCATTTTGTTAATACCGAGATGGGCAAATATCCAGTTCAGCTTGGGCTCGTAGAACCCTGACTGAAAGGCGAAAGATAAACCTCCGCGTTTCAATTTTTTTATAGGATTAAAACTAATCACCAGGTTATTGCCCGTGTTGATAGGGCTTAACGTATTGGGTCCAAGGGTGCGGATGTCATTTTCTTTAACGAATGAAGCTATTTCCTGGGCTAGCCTTTTTCCTTCATCTCCACCTTCTGAAAAGCCTCCTGTGATTATAACCAGTCTTTTAACTCCTATCAAATTACATTCCTTTACAATGTCCATTGTATTGGATGCAGGTACAGCAGAAATAACAAGATCTACAGTCTCTTTTATATCTTGAAGTCGCGAAAATGCCTTAATACCTAAAATATTATGGGCATGCATGTTTACGGGATAGATCCGGCCTTTAAATTTCAGGGTTATGAGATTTTCTAATATGCGAAAGTTCATTTTTAAATGGTTATTGGTTGCACCAACTATCGCCAGTGAGTTTGGCCAAAAAAATTCGTCTAAAAAATGATTTAATCGTATCATTCTATGTTTCCTTAGTATTATTCATGTAGTATTTTCTTAATTCATAAAAACGCAAAAGGAAAGGTTGCTGAAGGCTATTAAAGACAAAAAAGCTAAAGTTATCAATAAAAAAATGACGCTTATTGATTTACTTTCATGTTGAATTGTCCGTTACTAAGAGTAATATAAAAAGGGTGTTGCTGGTATCTTGTTGTTACGTAAGTTCAAAGAAAGCCTTTGGACACGGGTATGCCAAGATTTTAGTCATTTTTGCATTATTTATTTTAGCGCTTATGGATTTGATGTTTCGCAGGAATATATATGTGGCTTAACTATTTCAATGCGACTGCTATCCAGTCAGGTATGATACCCTTAACACTAATTGGAAATCTTCGAGTCAAGATATTTTGCTAGATTGTTTTTATAAACAGTGCCCTTCATGATTACTCGGAAATTGTAAGATATATAAACCGAGTGATGAAGAATGCAAAAACCAGATTCAAATATTGATAAACGTCTCTATGCCTAAAAATAAATGTAAAAAATATGGAATTTTTTTATCTTTATGGGCAGTGAAATTTGTATAATGTGAATGCCATGGAGTCAAAAAAATCAGAGGCTATTATTTTAAGGACAAGAGATTTTGGGGAATCTGATCTTATAGTAACAGCATTTTCTAATCATTACGGAAATATAAAGGGTATAGCAAAGGGTGCAAGGAGGAGTTCTAAGAGATTTGTTAATTCTCTGAATATTTTTTCCCTTGTTAACCTGGCATTCAAAGAGAAAAGTAACAGAGAACTTGCTTGGATTGACTCATGCGACCTGGTGGACGGTTATCCAGGGATTAGATCCAGTTACACAGTTCTATCAAATGCAAGTTATATTGTTGAAATAACGGAAATCTTGTTTCCAGCAAATATTCAGAATATAGAATTGTTTAATTTGTTGAAATTTGCCTTGGGTGCACTTTCAGATAAGCAGGATCCTGAGAAAATACTCATTATTTTTCAAGCACAGGCCATGAGGATTGGGGGGTTTGGGATTAACCTGTCTAAGTGCAGTATTTGCGGGAGGTCTTATAAAGGGAAGGGCAGGGCTTTATTTGATCCCTCAGCTGGTTCACTGACATGTATGTCATGCGGAAAAGAGACTTCATTAATGCCAGGGCTTAATCCAGATTCAGTCCATTTTCTTGAAATGATTCAGTCTCCAGAAATACCTTTAACTGATAAATTGAATTTAAAAGAGGATGTGATAGTAGAATTAAAAGAGGCATTGAGATTACATGTAGAACATCATTTAGGGAGGCGTTTAAAATCCTCAAAGTATGTTTGAGTAATTATTTTAAATTTTTCAACAATGTCTCTTAGTAATTCTCAAAGATTTTCTTGGACCGCTAGAATTTTAACGATATTGAGATAATTTCCTTTACCTAATATTGTTTTTAATATATTGTAACGATTGATAATTTTCATAAATTTTTTTGAAAGGGGGAAAATACATTGAGAAAAGTAGCTATAGTTGGAACAGGCCATACACCATTTACATTTGCTACGGAAAAGACATCCATAGAGCTATTTTCCGAGGCTGCAATGGATGCAATCAACGAGGCTGGCTTGAAGTCAAAAGACATGCAGGCCCTTTACCTTGGGAATTGCTTAGGGGATTTTTCTGAAGGGCAGGCCATGATGCAATCATATGCAGCTAACGATATTGGCGCCTTTCATATACCGGCTACCCGGTTCGAGGGTGCGTGTGCATCATCATCCTTAGCTGTGCGAGATGCATTTATCTGGGTTGCATCAGGGTTTTATGATGTTGTTTTAGTTGGAGGTGTTGAGAGGGCAGCGAGCATGGGGACATCCCTTGCAACCAGAACATTTGCCATGTTTACCGATAGTCACTATGAATATCCTGCTGGATTGACATTTCCGGCAATGTTTGCAATGTTGGCACATCTTTATTCACATAAATATGGAGTTCCTCTCGAGCGGCTTAAAGAGCAGATGGCCCAAGTTTCCGTTCAATCTCACGCCTATGGGATGTCAAATCCTAAGGCACAATTCCATAAAGAGATAACAAAAGAGGATGTTTTAAACGGGTTTATGGTTACATCTCCGTTGCAATTACTTGACTGCTGTCCTTTTTCAGATGGAGCAGCGGCGCTTGTTCTTGTCTCTGAGGAAAAGGCTAAGGAACTAACCGATAAACCAGTTTTTATTACTGGCATAGGTCAAGCATCGTCTGGACGTCTTAGCGCGCAAAAAGATGACCTGCCAAGACTTAGGGCGAGAGAGGAATCTGCAAAGCAGGCCTATGACCTAGCTGGGATAAAACCTTCTGATGTTGACTTATGCGAGCTTCACGATTGTTTTTCTATAGCGAGCTTAATAGCGGCAGAAAGCCTTGGATTCTTTGAATTTGGAAAGGCTGGAGAGGCATGGGAAAAGGGTGAAACAAAAATAGGGGGGAAAATACCAATAAATGTTTCGGGCGGTTTAAAGGCAAAGGGTCATCCTATAGGGGCGACTGGTGCCTCACAGGTTAGCGAGATATACCATCAACTGAGAGGTGAGGCTGGCGAGAGACAGGTCGAAGGGGCAAAAATTGGCCTTACAGACACCCTGGGCGGAGACGGTGTTATTTGTACCCTAATAATGGAAAAAGGCTGGTAGAGGAGGGAAAAAGTGGATTATAAACTTACATTTAAAGATTATAGCAAGGCACTAACAAAAGGCACATTGTTAGGACTTAAATGCAAAACATGCGGTAATATAACGACCCCACCAAAGATGACCTGCCAAGAATGCGGTGGTACAGATTTAGAGGTTGTAGAAGTGAAGAAAAAGGGAAAGATTGTAACCTTTACCAATGTTAGCGTTGCGCCAGAGGGCAGACAGAATGAAGTACCCTATATTATTGTCCTTGTAAGGCTTGATGAAGGTCCTTGGATAATGGGCAATCTTATTGATATCGATCCCGCATCTGCGAATATGGACCTTATAGGTAGAGATGTGAGCGTTGGTTTCAAGATTTTTCCAGGGGATAAATTTTCGCCAGGTGATCAGGCGAGGCCAGTTTTTAGTTTTTCATAAAGTCAACTACTATCCCTAAAAGGGATAGCTTGAGGGTCAAAGGCACAGAGTTTTTGAGGCGCATTATTTCTTCTTTGTGCCTTTGCCAGTAAAAATTATTAAACTAAAGTCTTCGCCTAAAAGGCGAGGGTTTTTC
>JAGYMO010000122.1 GCA_018400255.1 Deltaproteobacteria bacterium | reverse complement strand
CGGCAAAAATCCCGCTTAAAAGGCCCTGGCCAAACTGTCCCTTCTTAAGATAGGGGATCATTGCAGTATCCCTAATTTGTCCTGCCAGCCCATCAGTTATAATATGTTCGAGTCCATATCCCACCTCAATGCGAACCTTACGCTCCTTTAAAGCAAGGAGGATCATGATCCCTTTGTCTTTCCCCTTCTCGCCTACGCCCCACTTTTCATAGAGGCGGTTAGTAAAATCATCAACATCATCACCGCCAATATCCTTCAGGGTTACTACGGTAAGCGTGGAACTGGTCTTGCTTAAAACCTCCTGGGCAAAGAGGTTCATTCTTTGCTCATATTCCTCCGGTATAATATCCGCAAAATCATTTATAAGACCTTTGGGGGCAGGAAATTGATTTGCTGATGAAGGGCGTGAATATAAAAAGAATAGCAGAAGACAAATTAATATGGGAATATATAAAAACGTTTTGTTTAATTTATGAATCACAGGTTTAAATCTTTCAATTTTTCTATCGCCTCTTTCTGGCTTTTATTTAGCTTTTTTGGCACTGCCACCTGTATTCTTACATATTGATCACCTCTGCCTTTGGCCCCCATACGCGGCATTCCATTTCCCTTCAGCCTCATCTTCGAGCCGCTTTGGGTTCCTGCAGGTATCTTGAGATTCAGCCTTTTTCCATCAATTGTTGCGACCTCTATCTGAGTCCCCAACGAAACGCCTGAAAAGGGAACCTCTTTATTGATATAAAGGTCATCGCCTTCCCTCTTAAATACAGGGTGATCCAAGAGTTTTATCTTTATATAAAGATCTCCTGAAGGCCCTCCATCCCTGCCTGGCTGGCCTTTACCACCAACCCTCAACTTTTTCCCATCAGTTATGCCAGGTGGAATCTTCACCTTTATCTGCTGATTAATCCCATTTAAGGTATAAGAAATAGTCTTTTGGCCTCCATTAAAAACATCTTCCAGTTGAACAGGGAGCTCCATAACAGCATCCTGCCCCTTTAAGCCACCAGTGGAACCACTAACGTCACCAAAAATGGAGCTAAATGGAAATCCTCCACTTGTTTTATAGCCTGATGTTTTATTCGCCCTTGAGAAATTTTGGGTAAAAATTCTAGAGCCACCTCCCCTCTTCCAGCCTCCGCCAAAATCTCCAAATCCGAACTCTTTGAAGATGTCGCTAAAATTAACATTACTAAATATGTCCTCCTGGCTAAATCTCTGCTGAAATCCATCGGCTCCAAATGTATCATACTGCTTCTTTTTTTCAGGATCGCTTAATACTGCATAGGCCTCGCTTATCTCTTTGAATTTCTCCTCAGATTCTTTATTGCTGCTATTTCTGTCGGGATGATATTTTAAAGCAAGCGTTCTATAGGCCTTCTTTATTTCATCCTTACTTGCTGATTTGCTTACACCCAATATTTTGTAATAATCCTTGCTTGACATCTCCTCTATTTATCTCACTAAAATGTTAATTGTATAAAATCCCCGTTAATTACAAATAATTCTCCTTTACCTATACCACTAAAATAAGCAGGGTTAGTAATAAAGTCAATAAAGAATCCCCCGATGAAGAATGACTTACTTTTTGGCGCCTCTTACAGATATAGTCTTTGCCTGTATTCCACCCCGCGCACACCAATCAATGGTAACAGTAAGCCATACAGGCCTGCATGCTTTAAATAACAAATCTGCTATTTCCTCAGTAATATACTCCTGCCAGTTTTTCTTGTTCCGCCAACTCATGAGGTAATCCCTTACTGACTTGCTTTCCAATATGTTATCTTTAGGCTTATATCTTATAGTTACAATGCCCTGGTCATGCCTCTCGGAAACAGGGCAAAGGGACTGAAACTCTGGGTATCTCCACTCAACAAAAGGCCCATGCCCCCTTGCAGCTATAGTTACCACCTTACTATCTTCAGGTGCCTCAACATCCACATCCGATGCATTTGAATAATCCGTCATGAAAAATTACCCATTTTTTAATAGTTCGATCTAATCTTGCATACGTATATAAATTGAAAAAATTTTCAGAAAATGTAACTATCAACTTACCTTAAGACTGCAAATAGGACAATTACTTTATAATGTACACTAAAAGATATATTTTTTCTATAGTAGCAGTAACATTGATTTTTACCCTCCTTCTTTTCAAAAAGTTGGGCCTCGATGATTTTACTGAAAAAAGTGCCAGTGCAAAAAATTGTTTAGTCAGCATGGATAAATCAAAAATAAAACCTGACGATGGAGACAGTTTTTTTTATAATGATATTGCCATTAGAGTTTTAGGTATAGACACACCCGAGATCACACACAAGGATCATGGTATATTTGAAGACCAGCCTTATGGTAGAGAAGCAGCCCAAATGACTGCTAATATCTTGGCCAGGGCTGACACTATTTTCTATCTGCCACTCAAAAACGATAAATATGGGCGACTTTTATCACATATTTTTGTTGATGGGGAACTCTTATCTGTTCTCTTGATAAAAGAAGGTTTAGCCTATGAAACAATATCCTATTATGGTGATAATGGTTTCCCCGACCTTGCAGAAATGATTTTAAAGGCGGCTCGCAACTCAAAGCAACCAAAATTTGAAAAACCTTTTGAGTGGCGAAGGAACCATCAGGCGGTACAATGAAAGAAAAAAACACACCAATGCTTGAGGTTATAACGACACATATGAATGCCGACTTTGATGCACTGGCATCAATGGTCGCTGTTAAAAAGCTCTATAAAAATGCTGTAATTGTATTTCCAGGATCTCAGGAGAAAAATTTGAGAAATTTTTTTCTCCACACAAGCTCATATCTCTTTGATTTTGCGAAAATAAAGGATATAGACTTCAATGCCATTAGCAAGCTAATCCTTGTTGATACACGTCAAAAAAAACGAATCGGCAAATTCAAAGAGCTATTAGACCGGGATAACGTGGAAATACATATATACGATCATCATCCTCCATCTGATGATGACATAAAAGGTGATGTAGAGGTAATTGAAAAGGCAGGGGCAGGCACATCCATACTAACGAAGATATTACGTGAAAAAGGCATAAAAATTTCCCCGGATGAGGCAACATTAATGTCCCTTGGAATCTATGAAGACACTGGCTCTTTTACGTTTTCCTCTACAATGGGAAAAGACCATGAAGCCGCTGCCTGGTTATTAGAGCAAGGGGCATCTCTTAATACAATAAGTGATATGTTGACGAGAGAGCTTACCGCGGAACAGGTATGGCTGCTCAATGACCTAATGTCATCCGCTGTCAAAAATAATACTAATGGTATAGAGATAGTAATTGCAAAGGTAAAAAGCGAAAAATATATAGGTGATTTTGCGGTTCTTGTGCAAAAGTTCATGGAAATGGAAAACCTTAATGTTATATTCGCCCTTGCTCAGATGGCCAACAGGGTTTACCTTGTAGCCAGGAGCAGGATAGCTGAGGTAAATGCTGCTGAAATTGCTGTTGAATTTAACGGGGGAGGACATCCGCAGGCGGCCTCTGCGACAATCAGCGATAAGACGATTATACAAGTAGAGGAGAAACTTAAGGAATGCCTGTTAAACAAGGTTAATTTCGAAAGATTGGCCAAGGACATTATGACATCTCCAGCTATCCATATATCATCAGATTCACTAATAAGCGATGCGAGAAGGCTTTTAACTATCTATAATATTAATGTACTGATAGTGATTGACAAAGAAAAAAAGGTTGAAGGTTACATTTCTAACCAGATAATAGACCGGGCTATTTCTTTAGGTCTTGAGACAAGGCCTGTAAAGGAATATATGAACCTGGAGTTTTATTATGTAGGACCAAGCGCAACATTACGTGAAATTCAGGATTTAATTATAAATAACAATGTAAGAATCCTGCCCGTGTTAAGCAACAATGATTTAATCGGTGTTATAACAAGGACAGATCTTCTGAATATATTGATAGAGCACTCATCCAAGCCGGAGTTTCTTTATGATTCTGAAAATGTGCCACGTTTCGTCAGAAAAAAGAATATAAAAAATATGTTTAACGAAAGGTTGCCTGCCCATGTGGTAAAATTATTAATGGACCTGGGGAAGGTAGCTGATGAATCAGGCTTTAATGCTTATCTTGTAGGCGGTCTTGTTAGAGATATCATACTTAAACGAGAAAATCTTGATGTTGATATTGTTATCGAAGGGGACGGTATCCAGTTTGCTAAAACATTTGCCTCTAAGTATAAGGCTAAGGTAAAAAGTCACGCTAAATTCGGCACTGCTAACGTATCCATGCCAGATGGTTTTAAACTTGATATAGCGACTGCGAGGATGGAACGTTATGAGTCACCAGGCGCACTTCCTTTAGTTGAACTCAGTTCATTAAAGCGGGATCTTTTACGACGAGACTTCACCATAAATACATTGGCTGTTTATTTAAATAATAAGGACTTTGGCGTCCTTATTGATCATTTTGGTGCCCTAAAAGACATTAAGGAACGAGTTCTGAGGGTCATACATAACCTCAGTTTCATTGAAGACCCGACAAGAATATTGAGGGCCCTGAGATTTGAGCAGCGTTTCGAGTTCAAGATCGGGAAACTCACAGAGACTCTTATTCAGAATGCCATAAAAATTAACTGTTTCAAAAATTTGTCCATCCAAAGGCTTTTTACAGAGTTGAGACTAATTTTAATGGAAGAAGAACCTGCAAGGATAATACAGAGGATGGATGATTATGATATATTGAAATTTATATCCCCTAAGCTAACGCTTACCAATGAAATAAAAAATATCCTCATAAGAATAAAGGACATCCTGGTCTGGTTCAATTTGCTGTATCTTAATATAGACTATGAACCGTGGAAGATTTACTTCTTGGGACTAACACATTCATTACCCGATGAAGCTCTCCATAAGTTAGCCGAGTGGGGTAAGGCCCAAAATAAAGACATTATCAGCCTGGTGTCCGCTCGTCATGAAACAAGACAGGCATTAAAGGAACTTTACCGCGTAAAAGAGGGAAAAAATTATTCTATCTACAAAATTCTCTCGCCCCTTTCACCGGAAATGATGCTATACACTATGGCAATAACAAGAAGTGAAAAAATTAAGAGATATATATCTCTATTCTTCACAAAACTCAGAGATACAAAAGTACTGTTAAATGGTAAGGACCTTATTGCCATGGGTTATAAGCCTGGAGCTCACTTTAAAATTATCTTTGATAGCCTTTTAAAGGCAAGGTTAGAGAATAATTTGGTAAGCAAAGAGGATGAGATTGCATTCTTAACAAAGAATTTTAGCCCTAACTCGCATTCTTAGCAATTCTATTCGCTTTGCACCAAATAGAGATATGCATTATCTATACAAATAAATATCACAGATATACACATCCTCATTGACTGCACAGGCTAAAAAATGGCAAAATACCCGAAATTCAAGCTGAAATAGCACTTTTAATAAGCATAGATTCAACGTAAATAACCTGCGACTGATCGCCTAAATTTATCCGGAGGACTGAAGAATGGAGAAAAAGAGGATTGTAAGCGGCATGAGACCCACGGGAAAACTACATCTCGGTCATATTCATGGTGCACTGAATAATTGGAAAGCACTTCAAGAAGACTACCAATGCTTCTACTTTATTGCCGACTGGCACGCATTAACAAGCGAGTATGAACACCCGGAAATCATCAAACAAAGCACCGAAGATATAATAATTGATTGGATATCCATTGGCCTTGACCCAGAGAAGTCAGTATTCTTTGTACAATCAAGTATAAAAGAACATGCCGAGCTTTTTCTAATTTTCTCTATGTTTACACCATTGCCTTGGCTGGAGAGAAATCCCACATACAAAGAGCAGCTCCAGGAATTGACTAAAAGAGATATATATACTTACGGTTTTCTCGGTTACCCCGTACTACAAGCAGCTGACATCCTGATGTACAAAGCCAATGGCGTTCCGGTAGGACAAGATCAAAGCCCTCATGTAGAATTAACAAGGGAAATCGCCCGCCGATTCAACCATCTTTACTCGGATATTTTTCCCGTGCCGGAGGTTTTATTGACACCGGAGGCAAAAATACTCGGAATAGACAGGAGGAAGATGAGTAAAGGTTACAATAACGCTATTTTCCTATCAGACACAGAGGTAACAGTGAATAAAAAGGTAAGCGAAATGATTACCGATCCCCAGCGTGCCAGAAAATCAGATCCGGGAAGACCCTCATTTTGTAATGTATTTACCTTTCATGAACTTTATTCTAAAAAAGATAACGTTCAGGAAATTAAAGAGGGCTGTCTTTCTGCCTCTATTGGATGCGTAGAATGCAAACGCTTAATGGCGGAAAGTTTAAATAAGGCATTGGAGCCTCTAAGAGAAAAAAGGCAAGAAATACAATCAAAAACCGGCCTTATAGACGACATTATCAATGAAGGCAACAAAAGGGCCGGGGAGATAGCTAAAAACACCCTAAAAGAGGTTAGAGAGGTTGTTAAAATCTAATCATGACCTTTGAGGCAAAACTAGATATATTTGAAGGTCCTCTTGACCTTCTTCTCCATTTAATAAAGATAAACGAGGTTGATATCTCAGACATACCTATAACAAAAATCACTGATCAATACCTTGAATATCTCGACCTGATGAAGGCTATAGACGTCAATGTGGCAGGTGATTTTTTAGTAATGGCATCTACCTTAATGTACATCAAATCAAAAATGCTGCTGCCAAAAAATGAAGACGATTTAGAAGATATAGAAGACCCAAGGGAGGAAATAGTCAGACCTCTTTTGGAATATATGCAACTTAAAGATGCCTCGGAGGAGCTATCATCCAGGGATATCCTCAACAGAGATGTGTTTAAACGAGGCGTTGGCCTGAACAAAGACGGGGAAGATAATGTCATAAATATTACTGGTGTGAGTATCTACCAGTTAATGGATGCATTTAAAAAAATAGTTCAGAAAAAAGATCCTAACGTTATTCTTAGATTCACCGCAGAATCCTGGTCTGTAAAAGAAAAGACTGTTGAAATAATGAATAGATTAAATACAAATAAAAAGATTAATTTTAATAATTTATTTTCAGAAAGCAGTTCTGTTTCAGAAATGATAGCTATTTTTCTTGCAATGCTTGATCTGGTAAAAAAGAATCTCATCATAATACTACAAGAAAAACCTGAAGGTGATATTTGGATTGAGGCGCTCGGTAAAAAGAATAAACCGGTTCAACCCACCACAGAGTATGCTGAGGGCACAGAGTTTTAATTATTTTCTTTCAAAAATATTTTTTATAACGCTCCTATCTCTGCGTTCTCTGCAAACTGAGCGGCGAGTTATAACTCTTTTATTTGGATAGAAAGCATGAATACTTCTATAAAAATGATAGTGGAATCTCTTCTTTTTGTTGCCGGTGAGCCGTTAACAGCTCGCCAGATCCATGCAATGATTCCGGAAAAAGATCTTGGAGAGATAAAAAAGGCAATTGAAGAGCTTAAAGAGGACTATGAAAAAATGAATAGAAGTTTTATCCTAAAAGAAGTGGCCAACGGTTATCAATTCCGGACGAGGCCATTGTACAAGCCGTATATCGCCAATCTATTAAATGCGACTCCTCCAAAGCTTACCAGGGCTACCCTGGAAACGTTAACTATTATTGCTTACAAGCAACCTATAATACGGCAGGAAATAGAAAGATTTAGGGGTGTAGACGTTGGATCGATACTTAAGGCATTACTTGAACGAGGACTTATAAGGATTGTGGGTAGAAAGGCACTTCCGGGAAGACCAATCATATATGGGACAACGAGAAAATTTTTAGAACTTTTTGACTTAAAAGACCTCTCATGTCTTCCAACACTAAAGGAGATAAAGGCACTTGATGACGGAGAAAATAGATGATACAAACAAACAGAGGTTAAACAAGGTTATTGCTATGTCCGGCATAACCTCCAGAAGAAAGGCAGATGAACTTATCTCTTTAGGCCGGGTAATGATAAATAACCGGGTAGAAACCAGGGTCGGCGTAAAGGTTAATATAGATACTGACTCCATTGTTGTCGATGGAAAGGCCTTATCAAAGGTCCAGAAGAACATTTACCTGATTTTAAATAAGCCATTCGGTTATGTAAGCACACTAAATGACCCGGAAGGAAGGCCTATCATTATAGACCTATTAAAAGATATAAAGCAAAGACTATTTCCTGTAGGGCGTCTGGATTTTGATAGCCAGGGCCTCATCATCCTTACCAATGATGGGCAACTCGCATACAGGCTTATGCATCCAAAATTTCATATACCAAGAACCTACAAGGTTATAATTAGTGGCGACCTATCAAAAGAATCAATATCAAACATAGAAAACGGCATAGTCATTGATAATGTAGTAACTCATAAGGCACGTGTAAAAATAATAAAAAAGGAGCAAGATAGATCTACGGTAAGGATAACGATTTTTGAGGGCAGGTCCAGAGAGATAAGAAGGATGTTTGAGGTATTGGGACATAAAACAATAAAGCTCGTTAGAATAGGTTATGGCAATCTTGTATTAGGAGATCTGAAGGTGGGAAGATTTCGTCAAATTACCGAACCAGAACTAAAGGCATTGAAAACATTAGTGGGTTTACATTAATTTTGTTTGCAAATACCACCTTTCTGTAGTATCAATTTAACAATTATTTGGGCGGTTAACTCAGCGGGAGAGTGCCATCCTCACACGGTGGAAGTCGCG
>JAGYMO010000121.1 GCA_018400255.1 Deltaproteobacteria bacterium | reverse complement strand
GTCGCACCTCCCGATCCCGTCACGGTCTCGGGACGGGGAGGGCAGGCTTTGCGGCACTATACCTGAGGAGTGACGATTATTTTTAATAAAATGACTTTTTGCGAGTCTGTCAAAGTTGGTTCTTATAATTAAAACCGTTATCGAAGAACTTTTGTAAGAATATTTATTTTCTGGCCTATTTTATCCATTCAGCCTGGTAAACTTAAATGTTAGATGAAAAATTAGATTTTACCATAAAAAGTCTTGGACAAGCCCGTATTCTTTCGCCTATGGTAGGGCTTCAGTTTACAAAAAATGACTCTCGTGTCTTATACCACACGTGCGCGGAAAAGATAGAGCCTTGCCTGAAAAGTGGTCAAATACCGAAATCCTTTGAGATGGCCGGACCAAGAGAAAAGATTTACTTTGACCCTTCCAAGCTTAAATGCGGCATAGTAACGTGCGGGGGGTTATGCCCCGGTTTAAATGACGTAATCAGAGCAATCGTTTTAAGTCTTTTTTATCACTATGGAGTACAAACAATTTTTGGTTTTCGTTATGGTTATGAAGGACTTTCCTCAAAATACCGTCACACACCACTTGAGCTAAATCTGGATAATGTAGCAAATATACATAAAATGGGCGGGACAATATTGGGTTCTTCCAGGGGGCCACAGGACATATCAGACATGGTTGATACCCTTGAACGGATGAATGTTGGAATTTTGTTTACCTTAGGTGGGGATGGTACATTAAGGGGAACCCATGAAATCTATAGGGAAATAGAGCGGCGAAGACTAAAAATTGCGGTTATTGGCATACCAAAGACAATAGATAATGACATTTCCTTTATTAGTAAGTCCTTTGGTTTTGAAACAGCAGTTGGAGAATCCAGAATTGCCATATCCTCTGCGCATGCAGAGGCTACAGGCTATAGAAACGGTGTAGGATTAGTAAAACTTATGGGTAGGGAATCCGGATTTATAGCAGCGAATGCAACACTGGCAAATAGTGATGTTAATTTCTGCCTTGTTCCTGAAAGCCCTTTTAGTCTTGAAGCATTGTTATCTTCCCTCAAGGAAAGGCTGGAAAGGAGATACCACGCAGTTATAGTTGTTGCTGAAGGAGCAGGGCAGGATCTCATGGAAAGCAGTAAAAAGCGAGACTCATCTGGAAATATCAAGTTTAAGGATATTGGCTTGTTTTTAAAAGATAAGATCGCAGTCCATTTTAAAAGATTAGGTATCGAGGTTAACTTAAAATATATTGATCCAAGCTATATGATACGAAGTTTGCCGGCCAATCCCCATGATTCAGTGTTTTGCCTCCTTCTCGGGCAGAATGCTGTCCATGCTGGTATGTCGGGTCGAACAGATATGGTAGTTGGTTACTGGAATGGGCAGCATACGCATGTGCCTATACCCCTGGCTATTTCTCGGAAGAAGCTTATCGATCCATATGGAAGATTATGGGGCAGTGTTCTGGCCTCTACAGGGCAAAGACAAGACATGTTATAAGGTAAGACTTTTGGTAACCGTTCACGGGTTCAGCGTTCTGGGTTCAAAGGTTCAATAGCTAAAG
>JAGYMO010000120.1 GCA_018400255.1 Deltaproteobacteria bacterium | reverse complement strand
TTATTGGTGGGCCGTGGGAGGATCGAACTCCCGACCAACGGATTAAAAGTCCGCTGCTCTACCTAACTGAGCTAACGGCCCGTTAAACAAGGTGCAGGGATTTAGTAACACTTTTATGAGTAGCTGTCAAAGAAAATAATAAGGCCTTGCTTCCAAAATCAATTTGGACCTATCTTGAATATATTTTCCCTTATCAATTCTAACTCGCTTGAATTCGGCAGGTAGGGGTAATTCCATTGTTTTTCCCCGGGCAGGCAGTTTCCAAATGGTCTGTTGCAGGCGACATCACCTTTATCATCAACGCATCCACCAGTCATGAATGGCACACCTTTATTGATTATAGTAACTAACTCATCCTTTGGCAACCCAAAATCAATTATGTGCCCATCGTCATCAAAGCCCATATCAGAGAATGCGATGGATTCTTCTTCCAGCAAATACCGAGCAAGCTGGATCCTGAGGTAAGTAGGCCAGGGAGGCTGTTTTCTATCAGAAAGCTTTGAATCTGGTTCAGCAAAAAAGGAAAATAGATGGTTTACGGCCCCTAAATTCCACAATTCTTCCATAATAGAAACCATTTGCCTTTCCGTCTCCCCCATACCCACCATAAGGTGAATTCCTACATTTTTTTTGCCGAATATCTCAATTCCATCCCTTGCCGTCTGCCAATACTTATCCCAGGTGTGGGGGCCAGATACCCCCTTGCCGCGATACATATCAAACAACTCAGGTGTGGCCAGGTCAACTGCCACCCCAATCATATCCGCGCCCTTTTCTTGTAATGTTCTAAGATCTTCAACCTTCAGGATAGTTGGGCTAATGAGAATAGAGATTGGAATAGTTGTTTCAGTCTTTAGGCGTTCAGTCATGGTGAAGGTATCTCGCTTGCATCTCCCGTTTGTGATCATTGAAATACATGTGCGTCTTACATAATCAGGCGCCTCATTGATCGCCTTAATTACCACATCCATTGGAAACAGTGGCCATTCCACCATAATGAAGGATTTTTTAATATAGGCCCCTGCCCTTTTTCTCGCCAGGCCGCAATAAGCACAATTGGCCATACATCCCTTATCATAATGAACAAGAAGGTTTGCGCATCTATTTTTCGCATCCCTGTAAAAACGTCCCCTCATAAGACCAAGAGATAAGGCTGTTGCAGTGCTAATTCTTACATAATCCGGACTTTCTTTTTTAATACGTTCAGACATTGTTTTATATAGATAGAGCGTTTCCCTTGGCCTGTAAAATTGCCTCTGTCAAGGTATGGGTATCAACACCGTGGATCATATCCTCCCGCCAAACCTCCCTAAGGTGTTCTTCAATTTTTTCCTCTTTTGCTGCTGTCCACTTAAGGGCTGATTCCAAAAGATTTATGTCCCTCGTTGTAGAAAAAAAGTCTCCCGTAATAATAATATTCTCAATGGTGCTGCCCGCAAGCGAGAGGTATATTTCCAATAGGCCGCCAGGCGTTTTGAGCTCTCCCTGGCACATTTTTGACCGTGGATGTTTGTGGGAAAAAATCCAGTCATGGTTATTGTACCGTTTATCAATAAAATCATTGATTGCCTTTTCTTCCCACGTATCAGGCTTATCTATTTCAAGGGAGGTATTAAATTGTCGCTCAAATGAATTCTCAATGCACTCCACCACAGTTTCTATATCTATATCGACACCAAGCTGTTCCTTTATCGTTGTAATCCTTTGGCTAAAACAACTGTAACCTTTGTCATACAGCTTCAAGGGGGCCTGATTCATAATATCCATCATTAAGGCTATATCAAAATCAACTAAAATGCTTGCGTGAAACAATATTGCCTTTTCAGTCTCTAAAGAGGCAGAAAGACCCGCAAGCTTTTTACCTTCTATCTCTATATCATTCTTCGGCCTGAACCCTGCTTCTATCCCCAAATCCTTTAATGCCCGTATCAATACAGAGCTCATGGACTGAAAAATACCTTGTATGCCCTTATTCATCCCTGGTTCATCAATACTAATACCAAGGCCAAGGGCAACCGCCTTGGGGCCCATTATTACTGTGCCTCCGCCCGTGCTCCTTCGGTTATATTCAATACCCCTTTTTCTGCATCTTTCAAGTCTAAGTGCTGCCTCTATATCCTGATATTTTCCGACAATAGCTGATGGGCTAAATTTGTATAAATGAAGAACAGGCGGTGAACCATGTTCTGATACGGATAGAGGCAGGGCATCATCAATAGATAAACCAACGCTCGTTGAGACGGTGTTTTTAATATCTTTAAAGAGTCTCCAACCCACTATCAAGCCTTTGCCCTTTCTTCCTCAGTATGTTTTATCTCTCTTTCGACAAAATCCTTAACCGCCTCTCCGTGGATAAGATTATCAAGCTCGGTTTCCAAATCGCTCGGGTCAATTACCAGTATCCACCCCTTTTGGTAGGGATCTTCATTGATAAGGGATGTATCATCCTCTAATTCTTCATTAATTTCTATAATCTCTCCCGAAACAGGCGCGCATAGCTTTCCGATCCATTTTCTTGACTGGATCTTACCGCAAACTTCCCCCTGCTCAACTTCGTCCTCCTCCTCAGGAAGATCTACGAATACTATATCGCCTGCCTCTCTTTGAAACATGTCATTCATGCCTACGGTAACCTTTCCATCGACTACCCTTGCCCAACTATGCTCCTCATGATAATAAAGATCATCTGGAAAATCGTATCCTTGTATTTCAGCCATTATGTCCTCCTGTAAAATTAATACGTTTAACAAATCAAACGATTGTGTTATTCCAACTTACTTCTTTTATACCTGTATAAATCCTGGATTCCAATGCAGAAACCCGATTTTTATAATCAATCAGTTAAATAAATTACAGCCAAGTCTGGATGACCACCAAACCACAGGCCATAAAATTATCTGAATCTCGCTTTTATTGATTCAGCATGGAGAAAAAGCCCCTCTGCCTCTGCCAAGGTGATTACTGCATCCTTCAGCGAAGAAAGGCCCTCTTTACTTACATATTGAAATGTTGGTTTTTTTATAAAATCATCTACAGATAATCCCGAAAACATTCGTGCTGCGCGGGCCGTAGGCAGCACATGATTTGTGCCGGAGGCATAGTCTCCCGCGGGTATAGGCGAGTATGGTCCTAAAAATATTGAGCCTGCATTTTTTATCTTTTTTAAGAGAAAAAAAGGATCTGTTGTAATGATTTCCAGATGCTCCGGGGCGTAATCATTCACAAAAGCAACTGCCTGCTCCATATCCTTAGCTATTAATATTGATGAATGTTTTTTAAGGGAAGAAAGAAGTATGTCCTTTCTGTGGAGTTTCTCGATTGAAGTATTTACAATATCTGAAACCTTTAAGGCAAGCTTTTCAGATGTTGTTATAAGTAAGACCGCAGAATCAGGGTCGTGCTCTGCCTGAGATAACAAATCAATCGTTATTAGATTCGCATCACCTGTATCATCTGAAATTATAACCCCTTCGCTTGGGCCAGCAGGTGAGTCTATGCCAACCTCCCCAAAAACCAGCGTCTTTGCCGCTGTAACAAATTTGTTTCCCGGCCCAACTATCTTATCAACCCCTGGTATGCTTTTAGTACCATAAGCCATTGCTGCAATCGCCCATGGCCCACCAACCTTAAAAATCCGGACAGGCCCGCATATGTCAGCAGCCACAAGAATGGCCGGATTTATGGTCATGTCTTCATTAGGAGGCGTGCATACGACTATCTCCTTAACACCCGCAACCCTGGCAGGCAAGATTGTCATCAAAACTGAGCTGGGATAAACGGCCTTTCCACCTGGTATGTATGCCCCCACCCTTTCTATAGGCACTGACATTCTCCCAGCTAATACGCCATCGGCAACATCAATCATCCACATATCCGTCTGGAGCTGAGCCTTGTGAAACTTCGTTATGTTTTTACTGGCAAAACTAAGTGCGTCAATCACCTTCTGTTCTAATTTTTTATACGCGCTCTCAATCTCACTCTTTTTTACCTCCAGGTCCGCCAACGTCATATCAGGCTTGTATCTTTCCTTATAATAGTCGAAAAACACCCCTTCGCCCATATCTCTGACACTGTGTACAATTTCCCTGACCCTATCATAGATAGACACAATATCTATCCTTGACCTTTTCATTATGGCCTCATATTGCTCCGGCCCCAGATTGTCAATGCGTTCAGGTTGCAAAATCATAGTATCTTTCCCTGCATAGTATTATGCATTTAACATAAGCTCCTGTGGGTTTTCGTCAATTGCATTCATTTAGGAGATTGTAGGCACATAGCTGTAAATATATATGCTCCTGCCTCTCCGCCCTTTGCTGTTTTAAACCTTAACTAAAATATGCCCATAAAAATTCCATGCCTTTAGACAAGGGCATTTTCAAATTGCCACGATAACAAAATGATAGTTATATGCTAAATACTTTTCTATTTCAATGGTAAAATCTACCTATTCCGTATGTATTTAGCGTCTATACTATTATATGCTATAATGTTTTATTGAAACATATAATGTCTATAAATTTTTTGATATAAAATCCTTGAAAAATTAATAACCACTATACAATATCCCAATAATGTCGCACCTC
>JAGYMO010000119.1 GCA_018400255.1 Deltaproteobacteria bacterium | reverse complement strand
ATAGGATGCCTCTCCTGACCATCCATACGCACCAAATGAGGCACCTATTTTTCCAGAAAGATTTGCCTTTTCGGCGAGAAAGAGAAGTGTTTTCATGCTTTGCATCATTTCGCCATGATACGTTGCAGACCCAAATACATAGCCTTCATAACCCTCAAAAATATCCTCTTTCTTCACAATGTTTGCATTCATGATGTTTGTATCAGAACCAGTCAGCTTGATGGCCTCCGCTATTAATTCTGCAATATTTTTTGTCTCACCACCCCTTGATGCATAAATAATTAGAGCCTTAGACATTTTTTATACATCCTCATCGGTAAGTTTTTTCCTGCCTTCTAAAGCATGCATTTGATCTTCCTTCTTTTTACAGTCAGGGCATATGCCAACATACTCAAGCCTGTGTCCTAATATAGTGTAATCCGTTCGTCTCTGAACATAGTCATCTAATCCATTCATTGCCCTCATCGGTGCATCCACTATCTTGCCACAACGTATGCAACGGATATGATAGTGGTTTTCGGTTATTCCATCGTACCGCATTTGGTTTGTTATGGGCCCTATTTTTTCTATAAGTCCATTTTCAAAGAGAATGTCAATATTACGATAAATTGTCCCAAGGCTTATATTGGGAAGTCTTTTTCTCACTGTTTCGTATATTTCATTGGCTGTTGGATGAGACCTTGACTCTTTTATTACCTCTAAAATTACATGTCGCTGATTAGTTGATCTATATTTATGGGTAGACCCTATAAATTTTTCTGAGCTCATACTTGAGTATTATATTTACTATGAGATATTATTGATAACCTGTGGCCTCTGGATAATTCAAAGGCCACAGTATAAATATTTTTATGACGATCTTGTTTAAGAATTATAATGAATTATAAGGTCTATTTCCTTACCAGAACATCATCTGGCACCTCAGCCCTCTCAGGCCATCCATCTGGTATAATCTGTCCTGGTTTTTCCCCAAACTTCTTTTTATCTGAATGCAGTTTAGGGCGCTTAAATTCTTCTCTTGGCTCCTTTGGTATCCTGCCGTTGAGTATAGACTCTGAGCGGAGCCTTCTTCCAATAGTCTTTTCCATTAGGGTTCCAAGCTCTAAAATTCTATCAATGTTGATACCCCCTATATCAATGCCCATTTCATCAGCCATGACGCACATATCCTCAAAGGTGACCAGCCCTACTGCATTAGGGTCTTTATAATAATAAGCTCCAGTGCCAGGTACCGGGGTTCTATTAAGGAAATTAGTTGGTTGTCCGCCTATTCCACCAAGGCACCCCTCGAATATCTCTACCCCTGCCTGAAGTGCTGCTAAGACATTTGCAAGGCCCCAGCCCCTGCTCACATGAAAGTGTGCTACGTGGAGGTCCGGGTTAGGAATCTCGTCCAATAACATGGAAAAATAGCGGTATACCTGATCAGGTGGTGCGGAACCATCGTGGTCTGCATGTTCTATGTCATCAGCTCCTATGGAAAGCCATCGCTTTGTAAACTCTATGGCATCTTCTAATTTAGTGGGACCAGATATAGGGCTTCCCCAGATAGTGCTTACTGTTCCGCACATTTTTATGCCTGCGTCCTTACATTTTTTAATACTGCGCTCCGCCTCTTTCCAGTATGCTGGTAGCGTGGTTCCAGAATTAGCAAAGTGATGTTCTTCATCGGTTGAAACCATCATGAGGACCCTGTCAGGTCCGCATCCCTTTTCCTTTAATTCAATAGCCCTATCTACCGCAGGCTCCCTTATGGTTATCGCTGTCCATTCAATGTCATTTTTGTCTATGTTTCTTTTGGACATACGTTTCTCAAATATATCCGATCTTATACCCTTGAATACCTCTTCGGCATCTTTAAACTGCGGCATTACCCTGGGGGAACCTAAATTTGTGACCTCCATCCTTTTTACACCTGCAAATGCCATCTCCTGTAAGTAGTATATCTTTGCCTCTGTGGGTATCCAGATCTCTTCATGTTGAATACCATCTCTAATTGTGATATCGGCAAGGTTGATTTTTTTTGGCATCCTAGGGCTTAATTCAAATATATCATTGGTAGTCATGTTTTGCCTCCTTAAAAAATATGTTAATCAATCTTAAAAAATGCTGATGATTTGGAGCCGCAAACCGGGCATTTATCGGGCGGCTCCATCTCGCACGTATAACCGCATACAGAGCATATATAATAGTCTGTTTCTACCACGCTTTCCAAATTATCCAGTGCATTCTTGTATAGAGATGCATGAATTTTCTCAACCTCATTTGCATACCCAAAGGCTCTTTCTGCTGCCTTGCTGCCATCTTTCCTGCTTTGATCAATCATGGCGGGGTACATCTCAGTGAATTCATATTTTTCTCCTGAAACGGCTTCATTCAGATTTTCACGCGTGCTCTTTATACCCCCAAGCGCCTTCAGATGGGCGTGAGCATGAATGGCTTCTGCCTCAGCAACTGCCCTAAAAAGTTTTCCTACTTGTTTGTAGCCTTCTTTATCAGCCTGTTTGGCAAATGCAAGGTACTTTCTGTTTGCCTGAGATTCACCTGCAAATGCGATCAAAAGATTTTTCTCTGTCTCGCTTCCCTTTAGTTCATCCAAGTGATCACCTCCATATTAATTTTAAAAAAATATATCATAAATGGATTCATAATTAAATAATAATAGTAATTATTACTAATAGTACTGATTAACTAAAGCTATGTCAAGCAATTTTTACGATACTGTTGATATTTTTATGTTCGCCTCCTTTCGCACTTAAGGTTAGACATATGTAAAATTATCTAAATTCAATTAAGATCTATAGCCGTTGCCCTTTTATGGCACGCGGGCTTAACCGGCATATCTTTTTACTGAAAGCCTTCTAACTTTTTCACCACAGAGCATATCAGCCTGTATTTTATCTAAGACTATCCTGCACAATATTTACTAGTTCCTTACCCGAGTTGTATGCCTCTTCCAGATAGTCTGGATGATTTAATACATCACCTTCCAAATCCAGGCCTCTGTATAAAAGACTTTTCCAGAGGTCAACATCAATCGCATCAAAAAAATAGCGAACACCAAGGAGCGCGCCATCAAAAAGCCTTTTGCCTTTGGTTGCCCCTGCTGAAATGAAAAGCCCCTTTTTGGTATTGTTCGTATTTTCTATGGGCGTATTTTTTAGCCAATATTTTTTTACCCAGAGGGACTGACAACGGTCCATTAAAATTTTTGTATGTGCACTTACCATGTAAAAAAATATTGGTGAGGCAAGTATAATACCGTGTGACGATAGAATTTTGTCATAAACATTCTGGAAATCATCATTAATGACACATCGACCTGTTTTTTTGCATCCATATATTTCAAGGCATGGCGAAATTTTTAAGTCTCGCAGGAATATCTCTTCAATTTGCGCACCTGATTCAGTTGCACCTTGAACAGATCTTTTTAACAGCTCAGATGTATTCCCTTTTCGTCGAGGGCTTCCATATATGGCAAGAATTTTTGTCATGATGACCTTGTCTAAAAAATTAAAGGTTTTTGTGGCAAATTTCTCGGTTTTTTCTGATTTGTTTTTTATAGAGGGCTTTTGCTGTCTAGTCAGTAAAGCCTAAAGATGGCTTCGGATTAAGAAGTTTTATGGGTAGAACAAAATTCCTTTATATAACCACCATGCTTTTTATTTTTTCAACTGCCTCCTCAGGGGTATCTACCACATTCAGGAGGCGAAGGTCTGATTCAGATATGGATTTCTCGGAAATTAAGGTTTCTCTCATCCAGTCAATTAAACCCTTCCAATATTTTGAATTTATAAGGATGACTGGAAAACTTTTTATCCTCTTAGTCTGAATTAATGTTATGGCTTCAAAGAGCTCGTCAAGAGTCCCAAATCCACCTGGCATAATGATATATGCAACTGCATATTTCACAAACATTACCTTTCTGATAAAAAAGTATTTAAAATCAAGCCTTACATTGGCATATTTATTTGGCTTCTGCTCATTTGGCAAATGAATATGCAATCCAACTGATTTTCCTCCAGCCTCGGATGCCCCTTTATTTGCTGCCTCCATAATTCCCGGCCCACCACCTGAGATAACATTGAAATTATTCTTTACAAGCAAATGAGCAACCCTTTCCGTGGCCTTGTAATTATCACTGTTAGGGCGGGAGCGCGACGAGCCAAAAATAGTCACAGCAGGATAGGTCTCGGGTAATACATCAAAACCCTCAACAAATTCTGCCATAATGTTAAACATTCTCCATGTATCATTTTTTGTAATGTCGTCAATTATATATTGTCTGCTGCTGTACATAATCTGAATTCCTCTAAGACGCAATTTTTATAAATATACATACCTAATAGTACTTTTTCAAACATCTTATATATAAACGAGGTTGCCTGCGCAACCAATAGATTATTTTAGAAAATTATAAACTAAAAATAATGGATTGTCCAAACTAATGTTGGTTAACCATGCCGGTATAAAAGTATTGTCTCCTTCGGGGAATGGGAGAAAAACCCTCGCCTTCCCCGCTTAGGAGGATGTTGACCCCGTGAGCGGGATCTCCGCTTCGCTACGACACGCGGAGAGTTTAGCTTAATACTTTGATCTGGTTACGCCTGCCCTCCCCATCCCGAGACCGTGACGGGATCGGGAGGCGCGACTTATGTGCAATGTAGTCAAATATTTCTTACTCTACTAAGCGGTGT
>JAGYMO010000118.1 GCA_018400255.1 Deltaproteobacteria bacterium | reverse complement strand
TACATAGCTCAGGATACAGGACTACCAGTATTGATGCAGTAAAGTTTGTTTCTGCTGATTAGACATCTTTAGCTGAGTTTTAAAGAAAAAAACCAGATAGAAAATATAAAAAGAAACGTAAATATAAAGAGAAAATAGGTATGAATATGTAATTGATTTCCATGTATTATGTAATGTTTTACTTTTTAGTGGTATTTATTTACATTATTTAGAAATAATTCCACTCTTTCTATTTCCTGCGAATTGCATCAAGCATAAACTTTCCAACTATAGACTCCTTTGCCTTGCTTGTTTAAAATTTGAGTGTTATTTAAAGAGCTTGAATGAAGACAAAATAAGCACAGGCCGAAAAACCACATAAAAAATGAAAAGCATAATCAGATCTTCTTTCCTAATTGTAATAATCATACCTGTTATCTGCTCGGGATATTCAAAAGACAATGTTCTTGTAGTTTTTAACGATATGAGCCCGATTAGCATTGAAACAGCTATGTTCTATAAGAGGGCACGAGGCCTGGAAAATAAAAATTTATTTACTATTAAAACATACCCGCGAGAGGAAGTAAGCAGGATTATATTCGATAAAGACATCAAGGAACCCATCAAAAGGTATTTAATTGAGAATAGTATGCAAGATACAATTTTATATATCATTACTACGAAAGGAGTACCCTTAAAGATATCCGGCTCTGGAGGAAGAAACGGAGATCACGCAGCAGTTGATTCAGAGCTTGCCCTGCTATACAGGGAAATGATTTATGGCGATTTTTTTAAAAAAGGCAAGATTAATAATCCGTATTTTAATGTTGACCCCCTTTTTTTCGGGACTCGATATTTCAATCACCGCGATTTTGACATATACCTTGTAACACGATTAACTGGTTTTACCATTGAGGACATAAAGGGTCTAATCAAAAGGGGAACAGGAGGTTTGAAAACAAATCCTAACAATGGTAGTTTTATTTTTGACCAAAAAGGCGATAAGGAAAACCCAGGTGATTTATGGCTTAAACAGGCAGCCGATTTGCTTAAGGAAAGGCAGCATACTGCTAAGCTTGAAGGTACCGCTCATTTTTTAAATAGCATGGAAAATGTAATGGGATATGCGGGTTGGGGGTCAAACGATCCTAATTACTTCGGAAGATTTCTTCGGAATAAATACTTAGATGGGGCGCTAGCCACAAATTACGTTAGTTCAAATGGCAGAACCTTTCATGAGCCACCAAAATCCTGGTCTCCCGGTAACTTTGGCAATAAGGAGAACTACTTTTATGGATCTCCTCAATCTCTTGCGGGCGATTTTATCCGGGAAGGTATCACCGGTGTATGTTGCAATGTATATGAGCCATATCTCGATGCGTGCGTCAGGCCAAATATCTTATTTCCCGCCTATACCATGGGTTATAACCTTGCGGAGAGCTTCTACATGGCCACGAAATATCTTAGCTGGCAGACTACTATTGTAGGCGACCCGCTCTGTTGCCCATTTGGTAATTCTGAAATCGATTTTAAGGCAACAGAAAAACATGACTACTTTCAAGAGCGAAAATTGAAAATTAAAAAACTCTGCTCAGCAAAAGACAAAGATGCTGGCAAATGGAACATTATTGGACAGGCATACTTAGCAAAAAATAATCTTCCGATGGCAACAAAGGCGTTCCAAGAGGCTTCATTGCTTGATAAAAAACACCTTTCATCTTTTATAAAGGTGGCTATTGCATATCAAAAACTGGATGAATTATCACAGGCCGAGGATATTTATAGGGAAATACTTAAAATCAATCCTGACTATGTACTCGCCCTCAACAATCTCGCCTACCTCCTCGCAGACCGAGGAGACAAGCTTGACGAGGCAATGCTTATTGCTAAAAAGGCCTTTCAATTGGAGCCATCGTATAATGTCATTGATACATACGGCTGGGTTTGTTACAAGAAAAAGGACTGTTCCCGTGCCCTTAAATTATTCAAAGATGCCCTACAAATAAATTCCAATAACCCCGTAGTTTTATTTCATTTGGGCCTCACCTACATGAAACTTGGTGACCAAGAGAAGGCAGGCTTAATGTTGGAAAAGGCGCTAAACATAGCAAGATATTTTTCCGGTGCAGAAAAAGCGAAAAAAATATTGTCTGAGCTGAAAAAGACTAAGTAATAAAAAAAACCTACGAATATATAAAGCCTATAGTCGAATGGGAATAATCATGCCTCATAGAAAACTATGTTCCATATATTGTTTCTTTTTCATTAATGCATTTCTTTAGAGCTCTATCTAATTTTTCTTTGACAAAGCCTTGAACTTTAGGTAAAAAATCTTCCTCAATCAAGGTTAAAATAAGGAGGCTCCATGAATATAAGCAAAGAGTATTTTTTGTGCGATAAATGCAACAATAAAAATTTCATCAAGCTGCGCAATTTTTCAGTCCAGTTTAGAAATGTAAATTTTTCTGATGAATTAATATATGATGAGGTTATAGAAGAAATCTACCAGTGCACCCACTGCAAAAAGACATTCACAAAAAAACAGGTGGAGGCAGGGCTAAAGGTCCTGATTAATGAAAAGAAAAAGACCTTAAGCCCTTCTTAAATACCTAATTACGGCTTTAAGTATTTACGTTTAATCTTTGGTACTATTATCTGAATACATTTTTGCCAGATTGTATTGCAATGGCACGTGGCTTTGTATATATGCGGTACTATAATCTTATACAAATACGATTACATTCAAGGGGAGGATACCTATTATATGAAGATACTTGTTACAGGAGGCGCGGGATTTATTGCCTCTAATGTTGTCGATGGCTATGTTGAGGCAGGGCATGATGTTGTGGTAATAGATAATTTATCTACAGGAAAAAAAGAAAACCTGAATAAATCAGCTACATTTTATGAGATGGATATCAGATCACCCGAGCTGCCTAAAATAATTAATACCGAAAAACCTGATATAATAAACCATCATGCTGCTCAAATAAGTGTTCCTGCTTCTGTGGAAGATCCTGGCCTTGACGCTGATGTTAACATAAAAGGCCTTATAAACCTGTTAGAAGCATCAAGAAAAAGCGGTTTAAAAAAAATAATATTTATCTCTTCAGGTGGTGCAATTTACGGCGAGGCAGACAACTACCCCACAGATGAAACGTACCCGCCTAACCCCCTTTCGCCTTACGCTATTACAAAGCTTGCCTCCGAGCATTACCTTTACTATTATCACCATCAGTGGGGAATAGATTATACTATCCTCAGGTATTCTAATATTTATGGGCCGCGACAAATACCAAATGGCGAGGCAGGCGTAGTATCAATTTTTATGAACCTTCTTATGCACAACAAAGAATGCACCCTCTATCATTTTCCGGAAAGGCCTTCCGGTATGATACGAGATTACTGTTTTGTGGGGGATATTGTGGAGGCAAACCTCCTTGCCCTTGATCATGGGGAAAACGAAAAATATAATATTGCCACGGGAGTGGAAACTGCCACTTTAAACTTATTTAATGTGATTTTTGATTCAATAAAAACCATAAAGGGGGACCTCGATGACGGTCTTTCTAACCCAAGGCGGGCGATTGCGAGACCTGGCGATATTACAAGGAGCTGCTTAATTGTTGAAAAGGCAAGAACCGGACTTGGCTGGCAGCCCACAACATCACTTGACAATGGAATAAAGGCCACGCTCGAATGGTACACCAAACATCAATGATAAAATTGAACGAGCTTAGAAGAATTCATTTTTCCTCGTGCTCCAATAGGACACAGATGTACACGGATAAACACAGATTATTTCTCTAAAAAAATATATCTGTTTAATTATTATAAATGTTTTAATCTAAAAAATCTTTGCGCAACACAAAAGAAATTATCGAAGGTAAATAGCAGGTGAGCATAGATCTAAAAAGCATAAAGGATAGTTCCACTCTTCTAAACCCTTTAAATAATTTTCAGCCGGAAGATATTTCATTTGAGGTACGTAGTGACCCTTTAACAGGTGAAACAGGAAGGGTTTTCAATCTTCAGTATAATAGCCCGGGACGACCGGACATTAAGGAGGTAGTAAGGAAATCGGAAAACATGCCTTGTCCGTTTTGTCCTGAAGCACTTGGTAGTTCTACGCCTATGTTTCCAAAAAAGCTTGTGCTCGAGGGTAGAATAAAGGTTGGCGATGCAACGTTGATACCAAATTTTATTCCGTTCGATAAATACGCAGCTGTTTCCATAATGTCTAAGGAACATTATGTAGGCATAGAGGACTTGACACCAAAAAAAATGAGCGATTCCTTCTGGGCCGCAATATTATTTATTAAAAGAATCATTGCAGTTGATCCTCGGGTAAAATACTTTTATGTAAACTGGAATTATATGCCTCAATCTGGTTCCAGCCTCATTCACCCTCACCTTCAGGTTAATTGCGGTTATAACCCCACAAACTATCATAAGATGCAGATTGAGGGATATAAGAGGTATGAATATGAAAATAACAGTGATTTTTGGCAAGACTTCATGGTGTTTGAAAAAGAACATGGAGATCGTTATATTGGAGAAACAAGGTGCACCTTCTGGGTTATGAGCTACGTTTCGCAAACTTTTCTGCCTGATATTTGGTGTATTTTTAAGAAACATCACTCCTTCGCTGAAATAGAAAGAGATGAACTGCTGGACTTTCTCAAGGGACTTTCAGGAGTCTTTAGTTATATGGCGGCAGAGGAACTATTTTCCTTTAACATCTCTATATATTCCATAAAAAATGCCAGCGGCTTCAGGATAAATGCCAAAATTTGCCCGCGCCTTCTCCCCAGGGCGATAGGCAATAGTGATCGTTCCTATCTTCAGGTCCTCCATAAGGAGTCATATTCAATAAAGCCACCTGAATCTGTCTGCCCAATTGTTAGAGGCTATTTTAATAAACAGGATTATAAGGTTGTTTAAAGGATGTATATTCTCGCTTCATGTTCCATAATTACGGAATAGATGGAACACGTACAATTCTGTATATTTAAATGACCTTCTTTTCACTAAATCCTTGATATTAATATTGCAATACATTACATTAAAAAGTGGATACTCTCGATTAAGGAGTCACATTTTCAGCATCCCCTGAAAAAGAATAAACTCACTAAAGTAGCCGGCTTATTTAGGCTATTTTTTTATTATAAAGCGGCAAGGACATAGATTAATGAAAAAAAGAATAGAAAGAATTCTTCAAGACACATTGCAACTCTCCATTAGAGAAGGTTATTTAAACGAGACGCCTGACCCAAATTTTGCTATTCAAATTCCAGCCGATCCAAGGCATGGAAATTTTGCCACAAACCTCGCAATGATAATTGCCGGGGCACAAAAAAATTCTCCTAAAAAAATTGCCGAGGTACTTATAGAGCATTTGCAAGATAGGGATAACTTGATTTCAAAAACAGAAATAGGTGGCCCTGGTTTCATAAATTTTTTTATCGAAAAAGAGAAGTGGTATGAGTTTCTTGGTACGGTTATCGCCCTCGGTGATAAATATGGGGAAAGCAACCTTGGTAAAAATGAAAAAATAATGGTAGAATTTGTTAGCGCAAACCCTACAGGGCCTATCCATCTTGGCCATGGAAGAGGAGCAGCCCTTGGAGATTCCTTATGCCGGGTATTAAACTTCTGCGGTTATGACGCAAGAAGGGAATTTTATATTAATGATGGAGGGCGGCAAGTAAAGATACTGGGAGAATCAGTTTACAGTAGATGGAAACAGCTTGATGATCCAGCCTATCCATTTCCAGATAATGGTTACCAAGGAGATTATGTTAAGGATTTAGCCATAGAGGTTTCCAATAAAACGAACTTGGAAGATCTGGATTATAACACAGCCACTAATCTATTGTCTGATATCTGTAAGGAACAAATACTGGAAGGGATAAAAGAAGATCTTATTAATTTCAGGATAAATTTTGATTTCTGGTATAAAGAAAGCAAACTTTACTCATCTGGAAAAATCGATACTACCATTAAGGTACTTGAGCAAAGAGGGTTGCTTTATGAAAAAGACGGTGCCCTGTGGTTAAAAACATCTCTATTCGGTGACGATAAGGACAGGGTTATTAAAAAGAATGATGGCGAACTGACATATTTTGCCACAGACATATCCTACCATTTCGATAAATGGGAAAGGGGATTTAAAAGGGTAATAAATATCTGGGGTGCGGATCACCATGGTTACGTTGACCGGATGAAGGCGGCAACTAAGGCCGAGGGTATTCCTGAAAATTGGTTAGATGTGCTATTGATACAATTGGTCAGGCTATGGGAAGGCGGGCAGGAGGTAAAGATGTCCAAGAGGGCAGGCAGATATGTCACCCTAAGCGAACTTGTCAACGATGTTGGTGTAGATGCGGTACGGTTCATCTTTTTGAGCAAAGACAATAATTCGCCTATTGATTTTGATATAGACCTGGCTAAAAAAAAGGATAGTGAAAATCCAGTATATTATGTACAATATGCCCACGCGAGGATATGTAGTGTTTTTAGAAAGGCGGCCGAGCAGGGTCTTAAGCTTCCAGAAGATCCAGGGCAATATTTTTCATTACTGGATACGGAAGAGGAGCTTTCCCTGATAAGAAAGATAGCTGAGTTTCCCTCTCTGGTAGAAGAAATTGCTGTTGATTTAGCACCCCATAGGCTTACATATTACTTAGCAGAGCTTGCTGGAAATTTTCACAGGTATTATAATAAACATAGAATAGTTATCGAAGACATACATTTAAGCATGGCAAGACTTTCTTTGTCAATGGCCGTCAAAATAGTTATTAAGAATGGCCTTGGGCTCTTAGGCGTTAACGCGCCGGAGGAAATGTAAAAGGAAAGTATGGCTAATAGAAGATCAACTCCAAAAAGAATGGCCAAGAAATACACTATCGGCCTGACAATGAAACATATAATTATGATCTCCCTGGCCTTCCTTTTCGTTCTTTTATGGATATTCACGTTGGGGATTATAGTTAGCAGGGGTTTACTTAATGATGCTGTCGATAACCTTACAGCAGCTAAGCAAGAGAAAATGGCAACATTAGGGCCAAAAGAAACAAGCGATGGAGAGATGACGCCCTCTAAAAGCGTGATACCAATAAAAGAAGAGGAGCTAACATTTTATAAGGAACTTACAGAGAAAAAAGAAATCGCAAAGGATACAACTCTCTTAGAGCCTGTAGAGAATGAGAAAAAGCCGAAACCTGAAGTGCCTTCCCTTGCCCCTGATAAAGGAGATAAAAAGAAAGGCTTAGTAACACCTGAGGAGAAAATTAAAAGGATACGGGAGAGAATCCAAAATTATAATGTTCAGGTCGCGGCCCTGAAAAATATCGATGAGAGTAAAGATATGGTGAAGAAACTAACAAACCTGGGCTACCCTGCTTACTATTACCAAACTTCGGTTAAGGGTGAATCCTATTACAGAGTACGTTGCGGCCCATTTTCAACATTAGAAGAAGCAAAAAAACACGCAAAGCGCCTGTCTGACAGGGAAGGATTTACCCCTTTTATAATAAAGCCCAACCAGAATAATTAGGATTATAATATGTTAAGAAAGGCAACAGTTCACGATGTAAGCACTATCCATAAAATCTTGTCCTATTATGTAAAACAAGATATATTGTTACCCCGGTCCCTGGCTGACCTTTATGAGCATATTAGAGATTTTTATGTTGAGGAAAATGATGAGGGGGATGGAAATTTATTTGGAATATGCAGCTTGATAGTCTCCTGGGAGGATTTAGGTGAAATAAGATCATTATCTGTTATTGAAAATGTGCAAAATCGTGGTATTGGGACAAAGCTTGTCAAGAAATGTCTTGAAGAGGCCGTTGAGCTTGGCCTATCAAGGGTATTTGCATTGACGTTAAGGAAAAAATTTTTCGCCGATTTAGGCTTTGAAGAAATAGAAAAAGCACTTTTGCCCCACAAAATTTGGGCTGATTGCATTAAATGCCCGAAATTTCCTAATTGCGATGAGATAGCCATGATTACGTCTGTGTAGATAATTCTACGCAATTAATTTATATGTACTTTAACTGGCCCCCATTAAATAAATTTTTAGCCAACTACCACCTGTAAAACGGGTGGCTTGATATTGACCGTAAAAGGGACTGCAATTTTCACCGCAGAGCCGCAGAGAACGCTGAGGGAGATGTTTTTTAGCTTTCCGCTGAGAGGCCGGAAAGCTAAAATCGTCAGCCCT
>JAGYMO010000117.1 GCA_018400255.1 Deltaproteobacteria bacterium | reverse complement strand
GGGTCTGCTTACCTTTGCGTAGACTGGAAACCATACGGTGCAGTATAGACTCAAGGGCTAAAAGAATTGCGCCTGGTCGAAAAGAGATTTCCCTTCGCCCCTATGTGTTTTCAGGGGCCAGAGTTTCAGGTTTCCAGCTTCTAATTTCCAGTTTCTAATTTCTAATTTCTAATTTCAAGTTCAGTTATAATTGCCGGGGTATCAGGGTTTATTTTTTTACCAATCTCCCCGGCTACTATGAGCTATGACCTATGAGCTAAAAAACAAGCCCTCTGTGAACTCTGTGACTCTGTGGTGAATAATCGTTTTTCTGGCGCAAAAGCTGCGCATATTCCCTTACGGCCTTTATAAAAGATAGTGCTTAGTGAGCAAGCCGTAATGATACATCTCCATTTAAAACCTCTATTGTTTCCCCGGTATCACGCTTGAGAACAAGGCGGCCATCTTCATGAATGCAGTCAACAATGCCCTCTTCGATAACCTCAGAAGAAATTATAGTTACGCGCCTCCCAATTACCAGAGAATAGCCTATCCACTCCTTGTAGATTTCACGTCTTTTGCCGCTCTTGAGCATTCTGTAGATCTCATCAATATGGCCTAAAATAGATTGAGCAAGTGTAACCCTGGAAACTTTTCTGCCCAGACTTACAGATATACTTGTGGCGCTATCTTTTATTTCCGGGTACAATAATGGGTTACAATTAACATTCAAACCAATACCTACAATAACAAAAGTAACATTGCCATGATCTGCGTTAAACTCTGTAAGTATGCCGCCAATTTTTTTATTCTTACGATAGATATCATTCGGCCACTTTATACGCGAATCCAGTCCGGCTGTCTCTTTTATGGCCTTAACTACGGCAAGGGATGCGAGCATAGTCAGTGAGAATATATTTGACACCTCCAGTTCAGGGCGGAAGATAACAGACATGAGAATGTTTGTGCCTGATGGTGACAACCAGGTTCTGTCTAACCTGCCTCGCCCCTTCAATTGTTCGTCGGCTATTATAACAGTTCCCTCTTTTGTCCCTTCTGTTGCGAGGTTTTTTGCTATCACATTGGTAGACTCCGTTTTTTGATAGTAAAGCACCTCTCTGACAAAGGACAGGGAGTGCAGGCCATCCTTTATTTTAGATGGAGAAATTCTATCTGAAGAAAGGCTCAAGCGGTCTCCTGATCAAGGACGAGAATTGATTAAAGGGCATTATCGTACAATTTTTTTCCAGTACCATGAAAACAATGCTGCTCACGTATCTGAAATTGTATCTATTCAGCCACGAAGCCACGAAGAAAAAACTGATATCACGATAACAATACCTATGTGTTAGGGTTTTCTGAAACAGTTATTAAGGCATACGTACGTATACGTTTAAATAATAAGGGCCTTAAGGCGGAAGGTCAATATCTAATACTGTAATGGAGGGCAAAAAAAATTTGACAAATAGTATAGTCCGGTTTAATGTACCGTAAAAATTATTTATTACAAAGTTATGTCAGGCGAAAGCCATCCCGACTTTGGGGTGGCTTTTTTTATTTTTTGAGGTAGTCAACTGAGGGCCTTGACCTTGAAAAAGCCTTTTCAAGGTATATGTATGACGGCATTGCCCGGCCGTTTTTTACCTGCCGGGTGAAAGGTTATGGCCATAGTATGGGAGGAGATCATGAGAAAAACGTTCTTTACTTTTTTTATGTGTTTGTCGGCAGCTCTATTACTGGTGCCGGGGAGCGCCAACAGCGCTGCGGAATATATCCATATAGGGGCTACTGTGTCACAGACAGGACATTTTTCAACAGAGATAGGGCCCTTTAAACGCCTGATGAATGCGTGGGCCGATCTTGTTAACGCCCAGGGCGGGATTATGCTCAAGGAGCATAACAGGCGCCTTCCCGTAAAATTCACTGTCTATGACGACAAGAGCGATGAGGCTACCGTCAAGAAGTTTTATGAACGGCTGGTTACCGTGGATAAGGTGCATCTTCTTTTGGGTCCATACAGCAGCCCCCTTACCTTTGCTGCCAGTACAGCCGCCGAGAATCATAAGGTGCCTTTTATCGGTACAACCGCCAATTCACCTAAAATATACGAGCGGGGCTTTAAGTGGATTGTAACAGTCATTGATCTTGGTTCACGATATACTTACCGTTATTGGGATATGCTTAAGGATGAAGGAACGGCAAAGAGTGTTTCTTTCGTGGTTGAGGACACTATTCATCCCCTGGGTGTTTTTGATGGCTCCAGGAAGTTTGCTGAAGAAATCGGGCTCGAGGTTCTTTCAGGCGATATCATTCCAGCAAGAACCCGTGATTTTACGCCGGTTATCGCCAAACTGAAGAAAAAAGACCCCGACATTGTCTTTGTTTCTTCAAACATTCCCTTT
>JAGYMO010000116.1 GCA_018400255.1 Deltaproteobacteria bacterium | reverse complement strand
CATCGAACCTTCAGCCTTCAACCTTAAACATTAACCTGGATTTACCCTGAGTCCCATGACTCATTCCACATAACTGATCCCTGCTTTGATCCCTGATTCATCCCGTGGAATGCTTGCCTTTATGAAATGCAAAGCATATTTCATCGGTGCGGAGTATATTTTACTGGACCCCTGATTCCCCTGAAAGATGCAGCAAACTATTATACAACACTTATCAAAAGCTCCATAAGGTCAATTACCTCTATTTTTCCCTCAAGTCCGCTTGTCTTTATGGCGTCGTCAAAATTGAGCAGGCAAAAGGGGCATGCCGTTACAATAACTGTAGCCCCTGCTTCGTAGGCCATCTTAACCCTTTTTTCTCCCATTCGTATTTCTTCTTGTTCAATGTCATACCATAGGTTTACATCGCCACCTCCGCAACAAAAGCTCCTATCCCTGTTTTTCTCCATCTCGACTATCTTGATTCCTGGTATCGAGGCGAGGATTTGCCTGGGGGGTTCATATATATCGTTGTGTCTTCCCAGGTAGCACGGATCATGATAGGTATATACCTTTTGGCTGTCCTCAAGAGGCCTGGATGGCCTGAGGCGGCCGTTTTCAATTAAGGGAAGAAAGAATTCAGTGTAGTGCTTTACATTGAGCCTAACCGGGTAATCATTCTTCAGCGCGTTAAATGCATGTGGGTCTGTTGTTACAATCTCATTAAAGGAGCAGGAGTTAAATACTTCCATATTTTCCTCCATCAGGAATTGAAATAGACCCTCTTCCCCAATTCTTTTTACCTGATGGCCTGAATCCGATTCCCTGGGTCCCAGTATGCCAAAGTCTACCCCTGCCTTATTCAATCCTCTAACAATTGCCATAGCAATTTGTTGGATTTGGGGGTCAAATGAGGCATAGGAGTCGACAAAATAAAGCACGTCTACCTTGTCCCCCTCTTCTATTATCTTGACCGGTATATCCTCGAATTCCTTTAACCAGTCTGCCCTTTTGGCTGGAGGCTTACCAAATGGGTTTCCAGTTTTCTCAAATTTCATGAGGGCGTCTTGAAAATCCTTTGGTATCATGGCCGATTCAACCATGTGTCTTCGTAAATCTACAATTTTATCAATATATTCTATAAACACAGGGCATTCTTCCTCGCATGCCCCACAGGTCGTACACGACCAGATTTCATCGGGAGAGATTATATTGCCTATTATGGAAGGGTCACTGTTATTCTTTGACTTTTTTACAGTAAATAAAGGCATTTGTTCATAGGCATGTTCCCTGATCTTTAAGGTGATTTCCATAGGTGAAAGTGGACGCCCAACTGAATTTGCCGGGCAATTGTCAGCGCACCTGCCGCATTCTGTACAGGTGTAGAAATCGAGAATGTGTTTCCATGTAAAGTCCTCTACCCTGTTAACACCGAGTGAATCTAACTCCTCAATGTCCTTGACATCCCACCTTGGTGGTTTTATTGAGCCTTTTTTAAGCTTTCTAAAAAATACATTAGGAATTGCCGTTATGATATGAAAATGCTTTCCCAGGGGTAGAAAGTTGAGAAAAACCATCAGTGTAACTATATGAATCCAGTAATTCCACAAAAAGATGGCCTTTAAAGAGTTCTCCGAGAGCCCGGCAAATAGATAAGACGCGGTGTGGGCCGCGGGAAGCCAATATGCGGAGGTTTCGCCAAGGGCAATTCCACTGCCGTCCATTGCAATATCAGTTACCATGAGCAGGCTTATAAGTGCAAGCACGAGGTAGGCCTCAAATTTATGGGTTTTTCCATATTTTCGCTCATATCTCGCAGGTCTCGAGATGGCGCGCCTCAGTATCGCCGCTATACAGGCAAAAAGTACTATTATCTCAAATACATCCTTTATGACATTATAGATTTCGCCAAGGGAGCCGCCCATAAGAGGCAGGACAAAGTCTGCCTTAAAACCAAGTCCATAAAGTGTTATGGACCTTAGGGCGAGTATAACAAAACCCCAAAAGATCATAATATGCAGAATGCCGATCCATAAATACCTCGGTTGCCTTTTCTGGAATATACCGTAAATGATGAGGTCGTAAATCCTGTTCTTCAGTGAGTCAAATCTGGGGTCAGGCTTTGCAGCCTTAAGGA
>JAGYMO010000115.1 GCA_018400255.1 Deltaproteobacteria bacterium | reverse complement strand
CGAAGCGAAGCGGAGATCCCGCTCTGCGGGGAAAAGGCGAGGGTTTTTCTCCCATTCCCTGAAGGAGACAATAAAAAACGTTATTTCACGTTATTTAAACATCAATTTTTGGTATGCCCCCTGAATTTCTTTAAATCTTGCCTCTGCCAACTCTCTAAACTCATCACCGAGATGATTTACCTTGTCTGGGTGATATTTTCCAGCCAATTGTCTGTAGGCATTCTTTATTTCTTCTTTTGATGCGCCTTTATCTACCCCCAATATTTCATACGGGTCATGGCCTGAAAATCTGTTATTTTCAGTAGAGGTTCCCTGTCCTTCCTGATGAGTGCTATTTTTAGCGCCTCCCCTTTGCTGGTAATTTGCCTCTTTGTATCTTTCTCTTTCATATTTTTCCTTTATTTTTGCAGGTCTGTGTATAAAGTGATACCAATAAAGACCCCCTAATATAATCAAATCGTCAAGCCAGCCAATGCCTACAAGAAAATCAGGTAAAAGGTCATAAGGGCAGATTGCATAAAGTATCGGGATTAGATAGATCAGTAGTCTCACTTTAAAACACTTTTATCCAAATGTTACCTTTGTGCCGACGCTGTTCAGTGCGAAGGATGAAGGGAATTCCTCTGAGAATCTTACAATAGCATTCCAGCCAGTGCAGTGCATTGGAGTGATAAGTTTAGGATCCATTTTCTTAAACTCCCTGATTGTTTCCTCAATTATAGGCTCAAATATAGGCCCTGATAAATGGAAGCCTCCTAATACACCGTAAACCGTATCAACGCCGGTTATCTTTTTTGCATAAATGATGGTGTTAACTATGCCTGCATGGGCACAGCCTGATATAACCACAAGACCTTTTCCCTTAACATTTACCGCAATTGCCTGGTCATCTAATATTGGATCAAACTCGCTTTTGCCCTCCCTTTCAAAGGTTGCGTTTGGCAGCCCTTTTTCAAAATTTGTTACTCTTTCTACCTCCCCTGTTATCAGTATCATGTCTTCTGCCAGCAAATATGGCGATTTATTCTCAATTATATTGATCCCTGCAGCAAGCATTTCTTCTTTCTTTAAGGTTTGGGGGAACTTAATCTTCCTTCCATCATCAAGGCCAAAGAAGCGCGGCGAAATAAAGGCATCAGGGTGAACTATTACAGGAGTTTGTCTTCCTATAGCAGCCATTACGGGATACAGTGAACCAGTATGATCCATGTGTCCATGGCTCAGAACAATGGCCTCTATATCTTTTGGGTTTATACCTAAAAGATCCATATTGTGAGGAACGCCAATATTTGTGTATCCACAATCGAAAAGAATTGTATGAGATGCATCACCCTTTTTTACTGTAAGCAAGAGGGATAGACCATGTTCCGCTAAAAGTGCATCAGCGGGAATATCGCCGCCTATGGCTAAAGGCGGTCTTCTTACACCGGGTGAATTTCTAAGAAGAACATCCACATAATTGTCCATCAGCGTTGTTACCTCGAGGGTATCTACCTCTTTCATTGTATCTTTCGTTGTATTTATCATTTTTACCTCTAAAAATTTTGTTATTAGAAAAGCCTCTCAAAATGAAATAGTTTTATTATTTCATAGCCACTATGGGTAAAGATTATCTTTATTTGTTATTCTACGCCTGTAATATACTATATTCAACCATGATTCCATGGAAATACGTCATCACTTTCAAAATCAGGGATAAAATGATCTTTAGATTGAAATGGAGCAGGTTGTGTGTAGACATTTTCGAAACCCAATTTCTCTGCCTTTTTCAAGACAGTGGCATATTCCTCTGCAAAGATACGTCTATTTATGTCTTCCGGCGCTTTATAGCACGGGTAATACTGGCTCATAATGCTGAGGGATACATCGTTTAAAAGATTTTTCGCTATCCATTCTAATACCTGACATGATTCATCAACATGATTTGGCAGAACAAGGTGCCGTATGAGTAAGCCCTTTTTTGCATTTCCCTCATCATCTATCTCAAGGTTTCCTACTTGTCTATACATCTCCTTTATTGCATCGGCCGCCTTTTCAGGATAATCAGGGGCGTTAGATAATCTAAGTGACGTATTTTTATTAAAATACTTAAAATCAGGCAAATATATATCTACAATCCCATTGAGCTTGGAGATGGTTTCATAGGAATCATAGGCGCTTGTATTATAAACCAAAGGTATGCTGAGGCCCTGTTCAAATGCCTTTTTTAATGCCTTAAGGATAGGGATAATAACATGGGTGGGTGTGACCAGATTAATATTTAAGGATTTTCTTTTTTGCAGGGAAAGGAAGGCGGATGCCAAATCATCAACAGAGAAAATGGAGCCATTAATATGCCGGCTAATCTGATAATTCTGGCAGTAAACACACCTCAAATTACAACCACTAAAAAAAACAGTTCCTGAGCCGCAAAGGGAGGATTGTGTCTTCTTATTTTCGTTGTAGTCGTAATATCCACTCAAACACGGTTCTTCGCCAAAATGAAGACTATAACTTGATACTACTGGCAATGCCCCGACCCCGCAGGCACCAATTTCTCCCTTACCTCTATTTACATGGCATTTCCTGGGGCACAAACTACAACTAAAGAGGTTTTTTTCAAGATCATTGAGTGCTTTATTAATCAAATCTATTTTTTTATCCATTTTATCTCAGAAATAAATATTTTTAAAACTATTCAAGTGATAGATTTAGTCATTACAGATGATAAGCTGGATAAAAGTTCTAAAATTTTTTTTGCTATTCTCGGTTCTAATGTTCCTACTCCACAAGCAGGTGTAAGAATAGAGCGCGCAGATATGGTTTTTTTACTGACCCCCCAATGGTGAATTACGTTAATCCCTTTTTCCAATCTCTCTTTAAGGTCAGCAACTGTTTCTTTCCCTGTGTATGATGTTGTAGGAACTATGCCCCACGCAATTGTACCACCGGCTTCTATAAAGTCTAATATGGATTTCTTGTAAAGCAAGAAATAGTCCATGTAATCAAAGGCGTCAAAATTTACTATATCAATTCCCGTTTCAATTATCATAGACCAATCAGTGTTTCCGCAGCAATGAATGCCTATCAATGTGTCAGTGCGTGATCTTAAATAATCTATGATTTCTCGTATGTATGCAATAACATCCTGTCTCTGTATGGGTGTAAAAGCCGAGCCAAAGCCGGAAAGGTATGGTTCATCAATAAAAAGAATGGTTTGCCTTTTTGCCTGAGACATTTTTTTCACAGCCCATAAACCCTTAATTGCAAGTCCCTTTATTATCATATCCATAATTTCATTATTATACAGCGCGGTTTTACCTGCTTTATCTATAAGACTCCCTGCGAAGGTAATAGGCCCGGCTATTTGACCCTTTATAAAGGAGCTCTGGCTATCCTGTTTATTATCAATTAAGTCTAAAAGCTTAAACATACCAGCTACGTATTCCGGACTAAACGCAAAGTAATCTGTATCCTCAGACATAAAATGTTCATAAAAGGAGGTAAGCTCGCTGTGATTATCATCGAAGTGGTTAATATAAAGTGATCGTTTCTCGGTGTTAATTTTTATTAGCGGCAAGCCCTCGCTTACCTGTATCGCCATATCTTCAAATAGGTTTCTTTTAACAAATTGCGGCCAGAATGGTAATTTTGGAAAATTGTTAAGAATATCCCTGCATGACCCTTCTACGTCTAAAAATGGAACGCTACCAACACCGGTAGCAAGAAAGTTAAAGAAGGTATTTTTTTTCAACTTTGCCCCTGTTCTACCCTTTCGATATATGCTCTTGTTCGCGTGTCAACCTTTACTAAATCGCCTATATTGATAAAAAGGGGAACCTGGACAATACCGCCTGGCTCAAGGGTAGCAGGCTTACTGCCTCCGGATGCAGTATTTCCCTTCACCCCCGGCTCTGTATCTATCACTTCAAGATCAATGAAATTAGGCAAATCAATATCAACTATTTTGTCGTTATAAATGAGCACATTAACATTAGTATTTTCTTTTAAAAAAAGCTTATTTTCCTTTAGCTGTTCCCCTGTTAAAAAAATTTGTTCAAATGTTTCGGTATCCATAAAATAGAATTCACCCTTATCCTGATATAAGTACTGCATTTGCTTTTCCTGAATATTTGGCTCTCCAACCTTCTCACCGGCCCTGAATGTCTTTTCAAGAATTTGGCCTGTCAGCATGTTCTTTAACTTAGTCCTTACAAATGCCCCACCCTTTCCGGGTTTGACATGCAAAAATTCTACAATGATAAAAGGTTTTTCGTCTAATTCTATTTTTAATCCTGTTTTAAAGTCTGATGTCGAATACATTTATGTTTACTCTCCTTTTGGCTATTATAGATATTTAAAGCTCTATCGTACCTATAAATTCTAATTTTTTTGATCTTTAACGTTGATGATTTCATAAAAAAAGATTTCAAAAAGGATTTAAATTCTAGGTAGTTAAAGTCTTTTTTTTCTCCAGAATATCAACCCACCTCTCTAATATGCTGATTAACTTCAATTTCTTTTCTTTAGTAGTATCCTTTTCTCCTTCATCAACCTTTTGAGGTTCATTCATATTCTCCAATTCATTCAGTCTTGTTCTGTACTGTTTATCATCCGGGAATGCCTTCACAATTTCCCTATATATATTAATGGCCTCTTCTATCTCTCCCTGCTTGAAATAAATTTCAGCCATTGTAGGGGTTATTAAAACGGATTTTTCCTCTCCCATAGCAGCAACAAGCTCCGATAAAAGACCATTTGCTTCCTGATCGTCAGGGCAATGTGCGGAATATACCTGTAATGATTTTATGGCCTCATCAAACCTTCCCTCTTTTTTATAGAGTTTTGCCTTAATCTTGTATATTTTTGATAGCTCATCTATTTTGCGACAGATAGTATCTATTTCACCCTCGGCTAGTCCAGCATAACCCTGCTCAAGATAAATTTCTGCCAAAAGTTCCCTAACAGCAATATCGTCCGGAAAAGTTTCTAACGATTTTAGACAGGCCTTAATTAGACTGCCTGCATCGCCCTGGTCTTTTAACAGCTCAATAAGTGAAAGATTCGACTGGGGTCTTGCTATCTTATCCATGATTTTATTATATGTTTCATCTGATAAAGCCACCTTTAGCCCCCTATATTTTATTCCAACGATTTTCCCTCATCTAACCCATCTGCAAAGCCTTTTTTAAAACGGTAAATCTTTTCGTTTTCCTTTACCAGGCCTAGTTCCTTTCTTGCAGTGGATTCAAGATATTTTTTATCTTCCCTAAGACGTCTAATCTCAGAGACAAGCATTTTATTCTTTTCCTCTAGTTGCTTTATTATAGTTGAATACTTTTCCTTCTCTTTCTGCACTTTCTTTAATTCAGAGTACTTAACGCAGCCGGATTTCAAAAACGTGAAAAAAATTATACCCGTAAATGCAAGAATCACAATATAGATAAAATACTTTCTTATAAAGGCCATTGCATTTAAAAGCCCTCTCTAGTAGACCATTGGGCAGAAATTGTAATTGATTTAAGCCCTGCCTTTTTAGCTAAATCCATTACCTCTACAACACGTCCGTGATTTACATCTTTGTCTGCGCTTAGTATCAGACCAATATTTTTTCCAGAGGCGTATTCCTTCATCGTCTCATACAGTGAGCGTAAGGAAATTCTCCTTTTGTCTAAGTAGCAATCACCTTCTTTGTCTAAAACCACCGTTATCTTTTCTAATGTGTTAGTTGAGGGCTTAGCCGAAAGGCTCGGCAAGGAAATATCTACACCTGTTGAGCTATCAAAATGAGATGTTACCATAAAAAAGATGAGGAGTAAAAACACAATATCGATTAAAGGTGCCATGCTTATGCCCAGGCTAATTTCCTCTCCCCTTGGCCTACTAAATCGCATTGTCTTTCTGTCCCCCCATAGCATCAATGAGTTTTGTGGAGCTTTCCTCCATTTGAAAAATGAGCATTTGCGCCTTGTCTAGTAGAAAACGATATACCACAAGGGTTGGAATAGCAACTAAAAGGCCGGCAGCAGTAGTAATTAAGGCCTCTGCAATGCCCCCTGCAAGAGGTGCAGCCGAGCTAACATTATACGTTGAAATGGTGTTAAAAGATTTTATCATACCTGATACGGTCCCCAGTAGTCCTAATAATGGCGACAGATTAGCTATAGTCAATAATGCCCCAATATTTCTTTCTAAAAGAATGCCCTCCCTTCTCCCCTTTTCTTCAATAGACTCTTTTACCAGCCACATACCCAGCCTCGCATTTTTGAGCCCGGCTAAAAAAATCCTCGCTATAGTAGAGTCGTTTCCGTGGCATAAAATAATTGCATCCTCTACCTTATCTCTTTCTACAAGCTCTTCCACCTTCGATATAAAATCAGCTGGAAGGATCATCTTTTTCCTTAATGCCCAGAGTCTCTCTAAAAATATGGCTAGAGACAGAACTGAGCAAAAAAGAATTGGATACATAAAAGGACCGCCTTTAATTACAAGCTCAAGCAAATATTTTTCTCCATTACATAAAAATAGTTATCAGATAGTCTATTACGAAAGGCATTATGTAAGTCCTGCATGAAACCACGCTAAAATAACTTTTAATCTATTCAAAGTCAAGCGTGCTGTGTAACCTGCAATATCAACAACGTATCAAAACATGATGCATAGTCTTTTTTAATGCCCCTCAATAATCCTATCAGGCCTTTACTGAATGAAACGTTTTTCCAGGCAGCTCCAAACATGTTAAATAATTACCATAAACAGCACCAGTATCAATAGCTATTTTGTTTTTCATAATCATCGGTTTTTCAAATGCGGTATGTCCAAATATTACAATCTTTCCAAAATCGTAATCAGAATAAATAAACTCATCTCTTATCCATATCATGTCATCTGGGTCCTGATCCTCTATGTTTATATAAGGGCGAAAACCAGCATGCACAACATAATAGTTATCAAGCTCTATCATTGGCAAAAGGGAGGAAAAGAAATTAAGATGCGACCGCGGAAACAAAGGCTCACTGTCCTTCAACCTTGCCTCCTTATAACTCCTTAATGTTGCATCTCCTCCATTCATCAGGAAATTTTGACGGTCAATGCCCGACAAATAATCAAGCAGCATCTTTTCATGATTACCAACAAGACACCTCACTAAAGGGGATTCTTTTTTTAAATGTAGGATAAAGTCGACTACACCTTTGGGGTCTTCTCCTCTATCAATATAATCACCAATAAAGATTAGCTGATCTAACAGAGGATTCCAATCTATCTCGTCCATAAGCCTTTTTAACATGTCAAGGCATCCGTGTATATCCCCTATAATAAAAATTTTTTCTTTACCATTCATACAATTATCCAGTATTGTTTCCTTAATATCTCTTAGTATATAAAAAAATGTTTAAAAGGTTAACCTCTGCCTATTCTTTTATGAAGTATATACAACTTAACAATTATACTATTACATGCAATTTATTAATGAAAGATTAGAGATTGTTTTATTTTCCGCGGGGTAAAAGTCATGAAAAAGCCAATCGTAATATTAGGAACCTACAATAAAGGAAAGGTACAGGAATTTAAGCTTTTGTTTCAAAAGCTACCTGTAAAAATTAAGGACCTCTCTGATTTTACTAATATACAAGGGTTTGAAGAACAGGGGGATACATTTGCTGAGATAGCAGCTAACAAGGCAAAATTTATATCAAGAATATTGAATACCCCTACGTTATCCGATGATTCAGGCCTTGAGGTAAAATCATTAAATTGGGCTCCAGGTATATTTTCCGCCCGATATGCAGGCGAAACAGCTAATCAGGAACAAAGAAATTATAAACTTCTTGAAGAAATGAGTGGAAAAAAAGATCGGACCGCAAGATTTAGCTGTTCTATTGCAATAGCAAAGCCCTCGGGAGAGACATTACTGTATAATGGGCAATGTTATGGGACAATATTGCGTGAGCCTTTAGGTGCAAATGGTTTTGGATACGATCCGCTTTTTTATTACCCCCCCTTAAAAAAATCATTCGCGCAGCTTTCCCCTGAGGAGAAGGCGGCAGTAAGCCACAGGGGAAAGGCAATAGCTAAATTAATTAATGATTTTAATACAATCATGGCATGGATACAAAAAAGTTAAAAAAATGTTTCTATTTTTCTTGACCTTCCAAAATTAGTTTTAATATACTACAAGATTGTTTTTATTTAAGAAGGTAACGGGTACATGAATATGGAAGGAATGGAACAACAACAAGAAGAAGAAAAGGCTATGCTGCATGACATAGCCGCCATGCTCAGGGAATTTGAAAAGGATAGGGGTAAGCTTATACCCATTTTACAAATAATACAGGGAAAACATCGCTACTTAGCCCCAAAGGCATTAAAAATGGTCGCTCAACATCTTGATATCTCAAGCTGTGAAGTTTATGGGGTTGCGACCTTTTATAATCAGTTTAGATTTACACCACCTGGAAAGCATGAAATTAAGGTTTGTTTAGGAACTGCTTGTCATGTCAAGGGTGGGGGTATAATCCTTGAAAATTTTGAAAGAAAACTTGAAATTAATGCAGGCGAAACGACCCCCGACAGGGAATTCAGTATCGAACGAGTAGCCTGCGTAGGTTGCTGCGCATTGGCCCCTGTTGCTATTATTGGCGAAACAGTTTACGGGCATATGGCCCCCAGTAAGGTTGAGGGCCTCATAATGGGCTTTGAGATAGAAAGAGAGAAAGAGAAAAGAGAGAAAGAAAAAATTGAACAAACACAATAAAAAAAGCGCTGAAGACAACTATACTATTTTGCGGCACGATGTAGAAAGACGCCTTACAGAGTTCAAAAACGAAGATCAGGCTCATATCTACATAGGAATGGCAACATGCGGCCTTGCCTCTGGGGCAATGGATGTAAAGACTGCATTTGAAGAGGGACTTAAAGAGTATGGTGTTAATGCGGATATTGTTCCCGTAGGTTGCGTTGGTCATTGCTATGCCGAACCACTTGTCATTGTTGCTAAGCCAGGGTTCCCACCGATACTCTACAATGAAGTAACCCCTGGAAAGGCAAAATTACTAACCAGGGCCTTTTTAGGCGGAGAGGATCCCTTATTTGAATATATGTTAGGGGCCATGGAAGAAAACGACATGGTTCCATGGGTCATGGAGTTTCCAAGATTTAACCATGAAAAAAAAGTTATCATGGGACAAAGCGGCTTAATTGACCCTCATGACATAAAACAGTACATTGAAAAAGGTGGATACGAAGCCCTTAGTAAGGCCCTGGGTTCAGAGCCGGAAAAAAACTTGAGTGAAGTTTTGGAATCAGGCCTAAGGGGCAGAGGGGGCGCAGGGTTTTTAACCGGAAGGAAATGGCAATTTGTTCACGATGCTGATGGAGAAAACAAAACGGTCATTTGTAATGCTGATGAAGGCGATCCAGGTGCGTACATGGACAGAACTATCTTGGAGAGTAACCCCCATCAGGTTATAGAAGGAATGGCCATAGCTGCATACACTGTTGGTGCAAATAGGGCAATTTTTTATATAAGGGCGGAGTACCCTCTTGCTGTAAAAATAATAACTCAGGCAATCGAACAGGCTAAGGAGCTCGGGCTTTTAGGAAAGGGTATATTGGGTACTGATTTTGATTTGGAGATAGATGTATTTCAAGGTTCAGGAGCCTTTGTTTGTGGCGAAGAAACTGCCCTCATACAATCAATACAAGGTTCCAGGGGAATGCCTCAGCTAAGGCCTCCTTATCCCGCACAAAAAGGTTTATGGAATCAGCCCACCTTGATAAACAACGTCAAGACCATGGCATCCATTCCGCCAATAATAATGAACGGCGCGGAGTGGTATAGAAAAATAGGGACCGATAACAGCCCAGGCACAGCAATATTCTCCGTTGTTGGAAATATAGTCCACGCGGGCCTGGTAGAAATACCCACCGGGGTAACCCTTAGAAGCCTCATATTTGATATATGCGGTGGCATTCCTGAACAGAAAAAATTTAAGGCAGTACAGATAGGGGGTCCTTCAGGAGGATGCCTTCCTGAAGAATTCCTTGATACGCCTATAGATTTTGATTCCTTAACTCAGGCAGGGGCCATGATGGGCTCAGGTGGAATGGTAGTGATGGATGAAAACAGCTGCATGGTAGATGTGGCTAAATTTTTTCTCGATTTTACACAAAAAGAATCATGTGGAAAATGCACATTTTGCAGAATAGGCACAAAACACCTTCTTGACATCTTAGATAGAATAACCAGGGGAGAAGGAAGAGAGGGAGATATCGATCTTCTTGAAAGCCTTAGCATGGACATAAAGAATGGATCACTTTGCGGATTGGGCAAGACTGCACCTAACCCTGTATTAACAACCATACGGTATTTCAGGGATGAATACGAGGCACATATTAAGGAAAAACGCTGCCCGGCTATGATGTGCAGGGAGCTTATAGCCTATTATATTGATCTGGATAAATGCGCGAGGGGATGTGATGCATGTGTAGGAAGTTGTCCCACAGATGCTATATTCACTACAAGCAACAGAAAAAAAGGGATTGATCAGACCTTATGCGTTAAATGTGGAGAGTGCGTTTCAGCGTGCCCCCCTGAATACGATGCTGTAAGAAAAGTTTCACCCCCAAACCTTGCGCCAATCATAGAACGCCCAAAGGAAGACAAGAATGATTAAGATCACTGTTGACGATAATGAGATAGAAACTGAAGAAAATATATCAATACTTCAGGCATGCCTTAACAATGGAATTTATATTCCTAACCTTTGTTACATGAGTGATATGAAAGAGCCCCCCGGTGCATGCAGATTGTGTTTTGTTGAGGTTGAGGGCTTCAGCCAACCAGTACCCTCATGCATTATAAAGGTTAAAGAAGGCATGATAATTAAAACAGATACAGAGCAGGTGAAAAAATTACAGAGAACCGCGTTTGAACTCCTCCTTTCTGTTCATAATGTGGACTGCAAAAATTGCCCTGCTAATGGAAAGTGCGAGCTACAACGAATTGCAAAATTTCTTCATTTTGGATTAAAGCTCAAAAAACTGGATGCCATTGAAAGAGATGTTAAAAGTGACGATAGCCATCCATATCTTGAATATCATCCTGACAAATGCGTATTATGCGGGAAATGTGTTTTTGTCTGTCAAAGAAAAAATGGAAGACCTCTTCTGGCATTTGCAGGCAGAGGACTTGATACCATAATAAGTTTTTTTGGGAGTGACGAAGATGCAAAAGGCCTGTGCAAGAACTGCAGTCTATGCGTGGATATCTGTCCTGTAGGCGCTATCACAAAGAAGCTAACTGTTGCAGCTTGAAACCAGTGGTCGTATGTTAATACGTAAAAGTATAAAAAATAATCGTAGCCGTTCACAGGTTCAAAGGTTCAGGGTTGCCTTCCTGCCTATGCATTTGCATACAGGCCT
>JAGYMO010000114.1 GCA_018400255.1 Deltaproteobacteria bacterium | reverse complement strand
GCTCGTGGTAGTTGGTTTTACCCTGCCCGTACAATCTGAGACTCCTAAAGTGCAAAAATGGCAGCCATCATCCTGGCTGCCTTCAGGGATATCCTGGGACACGATAGGTTATATATCTGAGTATGTTAACCGGATGTCCAACGGGCGCCTAATTATGACGCCAAGCGCCCCCGGGGCGATAGTTCCTGTTGCGGAGCAGCTAAATGCCGTATCCATGGGCGTAATGAAGGCGACGTTTATATGGCCCGGCTATTTCCCGGGGGAACTCCCTGTCGCTTTTATGCATGGGGACTGTTTTGCCGCACCAAGGACGATTGCAGAGTTACGCTACCTCTATGAGTCCTACGAGGATGGAAAAATTATGAAGATATTGAGAGAGGAATATGCCAAGCATGGGGTGTACCTTGTGGGGAATCTCTACTGGACCTTAGATAACCTAATGATATCAAAAACTCCCATACGTGGTATAGCAGACATCAAAGGGAAAAAGTTCAGGTCTTCTGAATTAATAGCTCTGCAGTTGGCTCACCTGGGAGCAGGGACAATATGGACCCCAGGCGATGAGATTTACACGAACCTTGCCACTGGTGCTGTGGATGCCATAACCTTTTCGCATTCAGCAGACATGGTGTCAATGGGATTCCATGAGGTCACCAAATACTGGGTAAAATTTCCAACAGTGGTAGGACCGGCGGCCGATGCCCTTATTGTGAATATGGATGTATGGAAAGCGCTTCCTGATGATCTCAAGGCTATAGTGGAAGCAGCCGTCGAAGTGGGAAGTGCGAGAAACGCCTTCGAGGCAGAACTTGCAATTGCTAAGGCATGGAAATTTGTGGAGAAGGAAGGGATAGAAATAATAGAGTGGTCAGAGGAAGATGCCAGAAAATTGGCTTCAACGGCTAAGGACGTTGTACCAAAAAAGTATACAGACAACCCTGCTTTTGCCGAAATTTTCAAGATAGTAGGTAAGTGGGCAGCTGAGAAGGGATACTGGTAATAGCTGGTAATCCAGCCCGGTGAAGACCTTCCCGCATAAGCAGGGAGGTCTTTATAGAGGCTGTGATTTTAATTGCTCACGAACAAGGAGGTAAAGGATGAGACTTTTCTTGAGCGTAATAGACAAGGTCAGCGATTGGAGCGGAAAGCTGGTGAGTATGTTGATCTTTTTTATGACCGGCGTACTGTTTTTAGAAGTAGTTCTTAGATATGTATTTAACGCTCCCACCATCTGGGCTCACGAGTTAACCGTTCACTTTTTCGGTGCTTACTCGGTGCTCGCCGGGGCTTATGTACTTCTTCACAATGAGCATATCAAAATAGACATTATTTACGACTGTTTTTCACCGAGAGGTAGAGCCATTATTGACTCAGTCACCTACTTGCTTTTTTTCTTGTTTATTCTTGCGCTGCTTAGGTATGGGATCATGACGGCCTGGAGGGCGGTGGAGCTAAGGCAGACGGTCTCGCCTTCTCCGTGGGGTTCTCCTATATGGCCCCTTAAGCTGACCATACCTATAGCTGCTTTCCTGATGCTTGCTCAAGGCTTAGCACACTTTATACGGGTCCTTAAAATGGCTATTACGGGAAAGGAGTTAACATGATGGATTGGTTTCCTTTAGTATTTCTTGTTGGTGGACTCCTATTTGCCTTAGTAACCGGGTTCCCTATGGCGTTTGCCCTGGCCAGCAGCTCTATCATTGCCGCCTGGATATTTATTGGCCCCATGAGTCTTCCTTTTATCGCCACGAATACCTTTGGTATGATGTCCAATATGGTTCTGGTTGCCATGCCTTTATTTATCTTTATGGCATGCGTGCTTGAGAAGTGTGGTGTAGCCCATTCCCTTTACAATTTCATGCATCAATTGCTGGGAGGACTAAGGGGTGGCCTGTCAATGGGAACAGTGCTGATTTGCACTGTAATTGCCGCCATGTCCGGGGTGACCACTACCGGGGTTGTAACTATGGGAATTATTGCCCTGCCCATTATGCTTAAACATGGTTATAGTAAAAGTATATCCATAGGCCCTATCCTGGCTGGAGGTGCGTTGGGGATTCTTATCCCCCCCAGCATATCGCTTATTATCTATGGTATGATTGCCAGGGTATCTATTGGAAGGCTCTTCGCTGCGGGGATAATCCCCGGGCTGATGCTCTCTTCCCTTTTTTTGATCTATATAGGCGTAAGGTGCTATTTTCAGCCAAACCTTGCTCCTGCTCTGCGCTCCGATGAAAGGGTTTCCTTTAAGGAGAAAATTTTCTTAGCCAGGGGATTGATTTTGCCCGTTCTTCTTATTATTGCCGTTCTGGGATCGATTTTCCTCGGAATCGCCTCCCCTACCGAGGCTGCAGCTGTGGGCGCTGCTGGGGCTTTGGTCAGTGCAGCAATAAACCGCCGCCTCGACTGGCAAATGCTCAAAGAGGCGAGTTACCGAACCATGGCGGTTAATGGCATGATTATGTGGATTCTTTTCGGCGCTTCCTGTTTCACCAGCATATTTTTCCGAACAGGGGGTGCGGACCTGATAACAAATGCGGTAATTGGTGCAGGGTTAGAACCTGTTCATTTTTTTCTTATTGCACTAGCTATAATGATTGTTCTCGGGTTTTTTTTAGATGAGATAACAGAAATGATGATCACCATCCCTGTTTTACTGCCGATAGTAATTGAGCTCGGCTATGATCCGGTATGGTTCGGGATTCTTTTCATGGTAGAGGAACAGATGGATTACCTAACGCCTCCCTTTGGATTTACGCTATTTTATATGAAGGGTGTTGCCCCTCCGGAGGTAAGTATGGGGGATATATACAACTCCATTCTACCATTTATAGCTATTCAGTTTGTTGTGATGCTGGTAATTCTGTTTTTTCCTCCAGTAACTCTATGGCTTCCCAATTTAATTTTCGGACTGCGTTAGTTGGATCGATACGTTCTTCATGCAGGCAGTACCTTAAATGGTTGTAAGCTTGAGCTGGGCTTCTCTGACAACAGAAAAGGGCCAACTGTGCCGGCAGCGTAGAAAAGAAGATCTCAGTAGCTGATTATCTTTGTCGAGATTCGGCCAACAAACATCCTACAACACTGAAAGATTTCTCAAAAAAATACCCTGGGGTTTTTATGCAATTTAGTTGCCTAATCAATACTGTTGATGCCCATACCCTTGGAGAACCAACAAGGGTAATAACGGGGGGAATTGGCCCTGTTCCAGGCCTTAACATGGAGGATAAAAGGGCATGGTTTGCCAAGAATAGGGATTATATTAGACGTATGCTCATGTTTGAACCCCGGGGGCATCAGGATATGTTTGGGGCAGTCGTTACTGAACCAGCCTCTTCAAAGGCCGATATCGGTGTGATATTTATGGATAGTGGTGGCTATCTTGATATGTGCGGTCATGGCAGTATAGGTGTGGTCACTGTAATCTTGGAAACAGGTATTGTCCCGATATCTAAAAAGGATATTGAAAAAACTCTTTTTTTAGACACCCCGGCAGGAATTATTATGGCTCGGGCAAAATTAAGAAATAGCAGGGCAATCCAGGTAACCATTCGTAATGTGCCTTCATTTGTATGTGCCTCCTTGACAATAAGGATTGAGGAAGTTAAGCATTTACCAGTTACGGTTGCTTATGCTGGCAATTATTTTGCCCTTATTAAAGCTGATGATTGTGGTCTTAAAATCACGCTTCCCCACCTAAAACGAATTAAAGAGCTTGGCCTCAAGATTAGAGAAAAGTTAAATTCAGAAGGAAAAATAGTAAATCCGATTAGTGGGGAAGAAGGCAAGGTTGAGCTGGTTGAATTCTATCAGGAAGGAAGCCCTCCTCGCAATGTGGTTGTATTTGGCGCCGGCCAAATAGATCGTTCACCATGCGGAACAGGCACATGTGCTAAGATGGCTTATTTGCATGCCCAAAATAAATTGCCATTAGGCAGTCTTTATACCTATCAGAGCATATTGGGAACTAAATTACAGGGAACTATCGTGAAAGAAACACAGGTTGGGAAATTGACGACCATTATTCCTGAAATTACAGGTAGTGCCAACATAACTGGATTTCAAAATTTTGTTGCCTCCGATGACGATCCTTATAAAACCGGCTTTTTACTATAGGCATTAAACATGAAAGGATATTTCCGGCTAAGGCCCTGGAAAATATCGGATATTTTTCTCATACGTTAAAGCACATCAGGGACTACATAATTGTTATAGAGGAGGTTTATATGGTTGTGAGTAATGATCTTTATGATGTGATTATAATTGGCGGTGGAATAATGGGCGCATCCACTGCATATAATCTGATCAATTCTGACAATAAACTTAAGATAGGTGTTATCGAGATGGACCCCACCTATACTCAGGCATCAAGTACACTATCAATGGCAAACATTCGGATTCAATTCAGTCTCAAAGAGAATATCCAAATATCACAGTATGCCTTCGAGGTTTTAGAACGATTTGAAGAGGAGATGTCCGTTAACGATGAAAAGCCTAACATAAGTTATCGCCGAGAAGGAAACCTCTTCATGATAAACAATCTGAGCAGGAAAGTTGCCGAAGAGGCACTTGAGCTTCAAAAAAGCTTAGGCTGTAACGTTGAATGGTGGTCTCCGGACCAGATAAAAGAGCGTTATCCCCTTTATGATCCTGCTGATTGTGTTGGTGGAACATTTGGCCCTGATGACGGCCACCTTGACGCATACTCCGTACTTATGGCTTATAGAGCCAAGGCCAGGGTTATCGGAGCGGAATTTTTAAAGGATGAGGTCGTAGAGATCACAACTGCTGGAAATGAGGTTACTGGTGTAAAATTGGCTTCAGGCAAGGCTCTCACTGCCAAAATCATTATCAATTGTGCGGGTGCATGGGCAACTAAGGTTGCAAAAACAGCCAATGTGAGTCTACCGGTTGCCCCGATCAAGCGTCAAATTTTTACATTAAATACGGCGGTAAAGCCGGAAGGGCCATTACCCCTTACAATCTTGCCGTCAGGATTATACTTTCGTACTGAGACTGGTAATTTGATACTGCTTGGGAAATCAATGGATGAAGATCCAATTGGGTTCGACTTTACGTGGGATAACAAGAGATTTATGGAGATATTATGGCCTGAATTAGCAGAATTTGTACCTTCTTTCGATACACTTAAACTGGTAAGAGGTTGGGCTGGGCTTTATGCGGTTAACACACTTGATGAAAATGCCATCCTTGGAGAATGGCCGGAGACCAAAGGACTTTACCTTGCAAATGGTTTTTCTGGACATGGCCTGCAACAGGCTCCCGCTGTAGGGCGTTATTTATCTGAACTAATCATCGGTAATGCATTGTCTCTGGATCTTTCGATTTTTCGGCCGGAAAGAATTCTTGAAAACAAGCCATTATCTGAAAAGGGAATTGTATAGAAGGGGATCGTAAGGTAAAGTTGATTTTTTTCGCTAGCCTGATTATGAAAGAAAAAAATAGGTCTCTACAGTATTTGGCTCATATTTTTTCCCCCAAGAGGTAGTTTCTATTTGGGGAATTACTATATAAAGGGGTGTTTAAAATAAATTGAGAGCCCTGTAACAATGAGTGTTACATGAAAAGCTTTGCTTATTTTGGTCGTCATCTTTTTATTGGATGGACTGATGCTTTATGCCGTCGAGCGTTTCGTTGTTTTTCCGAGTTTCCTTTAATTAGAACATGATGAGGCTCACAAGGACTTGAAGCGTTGTGAGCTTTAGATTCAAAGAGAGATTTTTCATCTCGACTC
>JAGYMO010000113.1 GCA_018400255.1 Deltaproteobacteria bacterium | reverse complement strand
TCAAGGGAGAAGAGCTGGCGAACAAAGTCAAGATACATTTCCCGGGATTTTCGGTCCTGCTTCCTCTTTAAAAAAAGTATGGGGTCATTAAGGATTTTTTTTGTGATAGATCGTGCCATGCTTTCAATGTATTCCACCTGGTCATGGGGCAGTTCTCCAAGGTTGGACAGTGTTTTTCTTAGCTCATTTTGCCATATTATCTCGCATTTATCCTGGAGGGAGACAAGCGTTGGGACAATATCAAGTGTCTTCAGCCATTCACTGAATTTTATCACCTCTTCATCCACAATCCTTTCCGCCTTTGCTGCCTCGCCCATCCTTTTTTCCATGTTTTGTTCAATAATACCTTTTAAGTCGTCGATATCATAAACAAATACGTTGTCTATTGTATCAACATCGGGATCAACATCCCGTGGAACACCAATATCTATAAAGAAAAGTGGCATGTTCTTCCTGGCCTTCATTGCTTTTTTGGCATTTTCATAGGTTATTATGGGCTCTATTGATGCAGTTGAGGTTATGACAATATCCACGCTATGCAGGAAATTATTTATTTCATCAAGCGAGATAGCCCTTCCCTTGAGCTGTTCCGCCAATTCCATGGCCCGTTCAAGGGTGCGGTTTGCAATGAATATATCGGCCAGGTTGTTGTTCATAAGATATGTTGCGGCAAGCTCTGCCATTTCCCCTGCGCCGATTAGCAGTGCCTTCTTTCCTTTCAGGTCGCCAAATATTTTTTTCGCAAGTTCCACCGCGGCAAAGCTTATTGATACGGCAGACTCGGATATGCCGGTCTCCGCCCTGATCTTTTTTGCAAGAAAAAAGCATCGGTGAACAAGCCTGTTGAGCATTACCGATGGGGCCCTGTGTTTTACGGCACTCCTGTATGCCTCTTTTACCTGGCCTAATATCTGGGGCTCTCCCACTATCATTGAATCAAGGCTCGCGCTTACCCTGAAGATATGGCGTACCGCGTCACTACCCGTTTTAATATACATTGATGACAAAAGCTTTTTCTTTTCAATGCCGCTATGCCTGGAGAGGAAATCTATAACAGAGTCCCTGGCATCTTTTTCATGATCCGTGGTAAAAATTACCTCTACCCGGTTGCATGTAGAAAGGACCAGTGCCTCTCTCACATCCCGTATATCCATGATGCCCTTTATAGCGGAATCAAGGCTATCCCCGCTGAAGCTCAACCGTTCTCTAAGTTCAACAGGGGCCGTGATATGATTCATGCCTATATCGAGTATCTTCATCATGGCAATCTCCGCCCCCCGAGACTTTCAAAGCTATGATACCCCTCCATGAGAAAATTTACCCCCACAAAGGTAAATATCAGGACAAGGAAGGCGCCTATGGACATAAGGGCGGAACGCCTGCCTCGCCACCCTATAGCCATCCTTTGATGAAGGAGGGCCGCGTAACATAACCATGTTATAAGTGACCATACCTCTTTTGGATCCCACCGCCAGTACGATCCGTGACTTCCCTGCGCAAGGATGGAGCCGGTAATCATGCCTATGGTCAGGAAAAAAAAGCCGTATGTTATGGCATGATAATTGAGTGAGTCGAGTATGTTGAGGGATGGCAGCCTGGAAAAAAATGCCCCCGGTCTTTTTGACCTTATCTGGCGTTCCTGGATGAGATACATAATGCCTGCCATGCATGCCAGGGCAAAGATGGCATCGCCAAGGAAGGCGGTGACTACATGCAGGGGAAACCAGAATCCCTTGAAAAGCGGGGAGACCTCAACGACTGATATGGGGATTGTAGATGAGATTATCATTAAAAAGGCGGCAAAGGGGACAATAAATGAGCCCAAAACTGTTATCCTGAATATAAAATAGAAAATGATATACGCCGCGATTATAGCCCAGGCATAAAAAGACAGGGATGCCCGTATATCCAGGACCGGCAGTGCGCCCAATTTGTAATAGCAAAGGCCCAGGTATATGGTGTGGATGAAGAACCCTATAAAAAGAACCCTCTGTGACCATAAACCGATCTTCTTATTGCGTTGTATAATGAAATACAGGAAACCGGCAGTAACCGTAAGGTATAAAAAGAGTGTAAGTTTGAAGAGAACTATATCCATTTTATATTCCCCTGATTAACAACAAGGTGCAATGTTATCAGCCACAAAGTCACTAAGGTACTAGGATTGTAATGTAAAATTCTGTAAGCGTTCACAGGTTCAAAGGTTCAGGGTTACCTTCCTGCCTATGCATTTGCATACAGGCCTGCCTGTGCGATGCAC
>JAGYMO010000112.1 GCA_018400255.1 Deltaproteobacteria bacterium | reverse complement strand
GCAAATCATAATGATATCTTTCTACGGGGTATCAGGGAATATACAAGAGCTATAAAGGAGCTTATAGAAACAATAAGACGAGCCTCATAATCGGCGGTCAGCTATCAGGGGTCAGAGGCCGGCAGTCAGGGACCGGAGACAAGGGGTCAGGGCGTTGACCGTCCCTGCCCCTTGGGGCGGTTTGTTTTGCCCATCGGGAGAGTCCGATGGGCAAAAAATCAAACCTCTCTGTGCCCCCTGTGGCTTGCGGTGAATCAACTTTTTTATGGAATATGTCGGCACCATTTGAAACCAGACACGCAAGGTTTGCTCAAGGTATCTGGCAAGGGAAAATAACTTAATCAAAAAATATCCTCTATCTTTTTCCGCTTAAGCTGCAAGTAAACAAATAGGTACAGCACATCTTAATTTGAAGGCTTGGTTGCTGTAATAAGATGGTGAGAGAACATTTTTTCAGCAACCCTTAAGACATCTTCAGGGGTAACTTTTTTAATAAGAGAGGGATAAACACTGTCATAGTTGCTGCCAAGACCTATAATCTCATTCAGCGCTGCATTTGAACTCTGTGACGCTATAGTCTGAAGGCTCATCTTGTTCATGGTTATGCACATGTTTTTTGCTCTATCCAATGTTTGGTCATCCACTTTTTTAGTCTTAATCAGGTCTATATTCTCCAGGATAGTCTTAACCACCTTATCATAGTTTTCAGCCGTTGTTTGCGCTATAACACCAAAATATCCCCCATCAATGCCAAAGGCAGGATAAGCATGTATATAGTAGACAAGGCTTGTCTCCCCTCCTCTTAGCCCATCATGAAGCCATCCACTTGGGTATCCTATGCCTGAGATAATGGCGTCAATTACATTAACAACAGGGACATCTTTATCCGTGATTGTCATACCATTAAACCCGACGAAGACCGCGCATGATGATTTTTCATTCTTGACCTCAAATTGCTCATTGCTGCATATATTATTTGTTTCTTGTTCGATAGAGGGTCTTTGCAAGTTGGAAGGCTTACAGTCCTTAAAGGCAGTTTTTACCTTTTCTAAAACTGTATCCGGTTCTATATCACCAAATATAGCGAGAACGGAATTATTGGGTGTGATAATAGAACTATAAAAGTCGGTGCAGTCCTGCCTTGTGAAGCCCTGTACTGATTCTATGGTGCCTATGATATCATTTTTATAAGGGTGATTCTTGTAATAGTGACTTTTAAAGATCCTTGTGACCTCAGTTGTCCATTCCTCATCAATCCTCTTGATAGACAGGATAGTATCCTTTTTTTGTTTCTCTATCTCTGCCTCTGGAAACGAGGGGTTTAATGTCAAATCGGCAAGCACATCCAAGGCATGGTCAAAGTGTTCTTTGAGAACAGAGAGGGAGATAGATACAGTATTATTGCCGGAACTTGAGCTTATGGACCCGCCTACATCTTCAATGGCCTTTGCAATATCTAATTTGGAACGATTTTTAGTCCCTTTTGTTAAAAGAGATGCCATGAAATGAGAAAGCCCTTCTTTTTGGGAGGGCTCATAACGAAGCCCGCCTTTAAATATAAGGTCAAAGGAAACTATTGGGGCTGCCGTGTTTTTCTTAAGCAGAAGCGTCATCTGGTTTGGGAGGGTTATTTTTTGAATCTGCTCTTGGGAGGTAGGCGCTTTAGATAAAGCACTTTGATCATTTGACTCTGCTTGAGGGGGGTTTATAACCGCAAGGGTTAATGCGTCTTTTTTGAAATATTTTCTAGCCACCAGACGGATGTCTTCAGCGGTCACATCCTTAATCCTTGATACGTATGATTCGCTAAAGTATGGGTCTCCAGCTGCCTCCCAATCAGTTGCCAATTGCCTGGCTTGACTTTGTACAGATTCCTGCGAAAAGATGTAGTCTGAAATGACCTTATTTTTTGCCCTTTTAAGGGCCTCTTCTTTTATTGGGCTAACCTTAATATCGGATAATTCCTCCCAGACTGCCTCAACTGCCTTAGAAAGATTTTCGTAGGCCAGGCTCATGCTTATAAAAAATTGGCCATTCACAAACGTTGGCGTCCAACTGCCGGCACGTATTGAAAGGACAAGGGATTTTTTATCCCTTATGGACTGGTATAACCTTGAGGTCCTGCCATCACCCATGATTATAGCCAAAACATCAAGGGCATAAAGGTCGGGATCAGCCAGTTTTATGGTTCGAAAGCCCATCTCCGCGCGGGTAAGTTTTGCAATGGGAAGGCTTTTTTCTACGTGCCTGTAGCTGAGCTGCCGTGGTTCCTCCGGAAGAACGTAGGATGGATTCTCTGATCTTTTGAGGTGCCCTGTTAAACTGATAATTGCGTTAAGTGCCTCTATGCGGTTGATGTCCCCGGCTATTGATAATATAAGATTCTCAGGTGTATACCATTGACGGTAATGATCTATGAGGTCATCCCTGCCCGTCTTGAGAAATACATCTTTCTCGCCAATTATAGGCAGCCTGACCGGATGTTTCATGTATGCAGTCTTCATAAATAGAGACCAAAGCTGTCTGTCTGGGTTGTTTTCTCCTAATTGAAACTCCTGAAGAATTACGGGCTTTTCCCTCTGGTATTCTGTTTCATTAAATTGGCAGTTTGTAACATATGAAAGGAGAAGCTTTATTGCCTCGTTGAAATGTTCACCAATAGTATTAATAAAATATACAGTGTGATTATAACTCGTATAGGCGTTTGTTGCGCCTCCAATTGCCTGCACCCGCTCTTTTATCTCGGACTCGGTGTAGGTGGATGAAGTACCACCGGAAACAACATGCTCAAGATAATGTGAGAGTCCCGCGCCTGTCTTGTGTCCTTCATATATAGATCCTGTTTTTACAAGCACCTGGCAGGAAACTACCTTTGATGAATGAGATTCTCTTATCAATACAGTCATGCCGTTTTTGAGTACGACAAAGAGATCGTTTTCCTTTGAAGGGATAATCCTGTCTATTTGGGGATTTTGAGAAATGTCACCTTGCTCATAAAGTATAGATTCAGGGCTTTTTTGCGCGTACATCTGAGATGACAAGCAACAAAAATATAAAAATATAAGGGCTAAAACAAGGATATAATTATTAACTGTAAAATGTTTTAAATGTCCATTCATGATCTAGATTCCTCCGTTACCCAATAATAATAATTACTAATTTTTAGAGTTCAATGGCTTTATGGATCTTAAGGCCGATCTGTATAAGATTTTCAACCTGTACAAAATTTTTACAAGAGACATCTAAATCGATAAGCAAATAGGGAAATAATATAATGTTACGTTTTTTGACACGTGGTAATCTTTTGCCTCTTCTATTTTAGACTATTAAGGTTGCTACCGGCCTGCATAGATATCCTTCCCTTTAAAGTGTAACGAACATAGTCTAGGTTTTCATACACGCCTAATCTCATTAAGAAATCCTTGAGAAATAATAAGACATAAGCTGGAAAGGGAAAGAAGCACTATTAATACCTCCTTAATCAGATTAACCAATAATTATATAAAATGATAGATGTAGGATTAATGGTTAAAAAGAGTCATAAGTCTACATAGACTAAGGACAAACCCTTTGATTGTTAAAGGTATAACGATTAATTATAGTCATTTCAAGTTATAAGTCAGGGTCTCAGGATCCCGTAATGTCACCCGGAGCTGATGTTGTCCTGCCAGCGCTTGGAAATACATGCCTTAACGATGACGTAACACCTGAGGAAATGCCGTTTTTTCTAGAGCATAACGTGACACGTGGTTATTCGGGCGATAGTACATCGGAATATCAAGCTTTAGGATGATTGTGCTCATGAAGGGTTGGGCGATGATGTTGTTGGTAAGTCATTTTTTGTCTTTAAAAGATGTATGAATGGTCATTGTTTTATAGGGTATAGTCTGGCTGGTGATGGTGCCCCTTTAGGAAGTCGTTATGTAGTATCAGTGTACGGGGTGCATTAATGATCCTCAGGAAGCGCTTGGTCTAATAAGCCGGACTGCGCAAACAAGGTGTGTGCTGAAATGGCACTTCCAGCACTCTCCTCTGGAAAAACACCCGCATTCCATCGTTTAGTCTTTTATTTGCAAGGGATTACCTGAACAGGGGTCTGGGTGTAAAGATTATGGACTAACTGGCGTATTCCTTTATTTTAGAGAAACGGGAGGGGTCTTAGAAAAATTGAATGGGACATAGGAGTTGTCCCTGCTAAATTGGCTTACATAACAGTTTTAGGCCCCTCCCTTTTATTTTCTCTTTATTTCACCGCTATTATATCCGCATTCACTTCGAATGTCTTTTCACCGATTCCTTTTACCTTTGTGATGTCTTCAGGGTTAGTAAAGGGACCGTTTTTTTCACGGTATGCAACAATTCGTTCCGCGTACTTTTCTCCAACATTCTTCAGTGTCATAAGCTCTTCTATTGAGGCCTTATTTATATTAACTTTCTTTGCCTGCTCTGCTAATGCCGCCGGAACGAGCGCTATAATTATAGAAAATACAACTGCAAATGCGAATAGTTTTTTAGCCTGTCTCATTTTAATGCCTCCGTCTTTTAAAAGTTAGTGTTAATCTTTGACTATTAGTTTGTATTTAAAAAGGCCTTTTTTAAATTACCTGTACTTATTATCAATTTATGTGCCACAAACTGGTTTTTCTATGGCGGAGCTCATTTTGATAAGAGTTTTTACTTTAAGCAACCCCTTAAGCCTTTGTTTTATAAGCATTTTCGGCCACCATCAAAAAAAGGCTTGAGATTATTATTTTAAGGGCCACGTTTAGAAAGGCAGGCTTAAAAAGATGAGGGGCTAATAAAGATCACAGGAAATTGTGCAATCTGGATTTTTTTTGTGCAGGGTGGTCTAAATCGTCTAAAGCTGTAAGGCATAATAAAAAGGTATCAGTTCAGGTTTGATTATGTTGAAAACAGGCAGGTGTAATTTTCAAAAAGCAGGTTTTGGGTATGTTTAGTTACTATTGAAAGTACGTTACGTTCTTACCGTGCAGATAATCTCTGTAATAATATTAAAAAATTGCAGGCAATAGCTCGCTTCATGAAAAAAAGAACGCCATTTGTGATCTATCTATGATCTAAGCTCGTTAACGATGGATTTTTGTAAGTTATGCTTATGAGGCTTCAAGATAGCTAAAGCAAAACTTTTAAAAAAATTAGCAAGAAGAATAGGCTAGATACCTACGATTTGTAAGATTATTATGCTATCGTCAGTTTGATCCCTAAAAGTATCCCATAGACAAATGGTGCGTTAATAGGTAATATAAATTTTAAATATCCAATGTTAAGACAGGCCGGAATAAGAAGAACTGTATTTGCTTAGGATTTTCTTTTTGCTTTGTCATCTAGTAGCGTGATGATTATTGCGGTGTTGAAATAACCGTTGCGGAAATTATAGTAAAATCATTTTGGAACGTTAAGATTAATCCTGAATGGAAGGGTAAAATGAAGAAGATAAGCGCAAAGGGATTGCGTTGGCTGAAGGGATTTCATCTAATTGCTGTTTCCTGCTGGATTGGCGGTGCAGTGGCCTTGTTATTGCTTTATTTTGAAAAGAGTGGCGTGACGGATGGCGGGGTCTTGTATGGAATTAACAAGAGCATCCACCATGTTGACATGGCGGTAATTGTAATTCCGGGGGCATACGGTTGTCTGGTAACCGGCTTCATGTATGGGGTATTCAGCGCCTGGGGATTTTTTAAGCATAACTGGTTGATATTCAAATGGATTGTTACTATTGCCGCAATTCTTTTTGGTACGTTTTTTCTTGGCCCATGGGAAAACACTATGATGGAGATTTCAGGTAAACTGGGAATATTGTCTTTGGGCGACAAGGACTATTTATATAATGAGAAAATGAATTTTATCTTTGGCTGCCTGCAGGTATTTGTTCTTTTAGTTACCGTGTTTGTTTCCATCTTTAAACCATGGAAAAGACGAAAATTAAAGGATTAAGGCAATATTCCGAGAAATGAGCTACCAGGTGATTGTTTTTATCTTATTTCCCGTTGAGGCTTGGGGGCCTTATTCCATAGCTTATAATTATTATCAGGTAGTAATTGAAGATTATTCATTCTAAACCTCTGTTGATTTAGCTTATAGCCTTCCCAGAACTGTGGATTTATTTGGTATGTTTCTTTGGTGTCCGGATCGTATACTCGTTCAAATCCTAATATAGCATCACTGCGTTTCTCTGCCATGATATCGTGTGTTTTATTTCGATTTTGCCAGCCTTTCATAATCAAGTCCGATGTCTCTTGTAATGTCTGGCTGGACCTCATTACCTGCTGAAATGTTGCATTAGATGCCTGAATGCACTGGTTGACATATGCTGGATTGACCTTAAAGCTCCCTATGGATTTTACTAAAATAGATACAATCTGTGGAAATTGCCTTTTTGCGGCAGTGACTCCGCTAACCATAAATCCATACCCATTACCGCCTCCAGGTCCCCCGGTAAAAGGCATAAATGGCGCGGCTGTACACAGAAACATTCCTTCTCCCACCTTTGCCTGTTTAGTAAACAAGGCCCGTATCATCTCTGTTTTTCCATCCTGAATCATTGAAGGCCTTTGAGTTATGGAGATTGCCTTGAAATTTTCAAACCTCGGTACCTGGGGCATAAACTGCTGTGCTATTCGGGTAGAAGCTATGTCTGAAAAATGAAGCATAAAATTTTCAGGCGTTAATGGATTTATCACTGGCATTTCTATCCAGTCTACAGGATAGCCCCCCATGTTCATGTAGTTCCAGTCTATCTGTTTTTGCTCTTGACTCATGTACACTGGGCCAATGCTTCCGAAAAAAAATACCTGATTAAGCCTGTTTTCTCTATCACGGGCTACAAAGGCTAACTCCCCGCATTGGCCTGCGGTATATATATTCCAGCTAGCAGGGATTTGTATTGTGTAAACCCCTCCGTCGTAATTGGCAAGCGGCAAGTCAAACGAGTTTGCCCGTGGTGCTAGCAGTGAGATGACAATTAGGATAAAAAATAGCATTGATTTATCTTTCATGTTAGCTCTCCTTTATCTTTTTTAATGATACTAACCTTAAGGTCTATCGGGGTGAGTTCGCTTTTGATTTTTTGTAACCGTTCACGGGTTCAGCGTTCTGCCTGCCACAAAAACGGCGGATAAAGGTTCAAAGGTTCAATAGCTAAAGGCAGAA
>JAGYMO010000111.1 GCA_018400255.1 Deltaproteobacteria bacterium | reverse complement strand
GTAGCAGAAAAGCTTGGTTTCAAATATTTTAAAATGGTCAATTTGAGTCGTTATAAAAGGAAAGAAAAAGTACAGCAATGGATTTTAAGTTTGATTTAGAATATTTTAGTAGCAAAATAATTGAAGTTAGAGATAGGTGTAAGTATTATGGTAATTATTGAATCTTTTTTATCTATATGTTAAAATAATAATTGAGATTCAAGTTTTTGTTATTTAATTCAAAAAATCGTTTTTTGCTAAAATGTTTATGATTTCTTTTAATCATTGTAGCCAGTTTTTCCCAACGGGACGCCAACCTTCATTCCAAGATTTGTTCTCCAGTAATTAATAAAAATATATTTATATGATTGAGTACAGTCATAAATTATTACATATGTTCTTTATTAATGTTTATCTATAAAAAGGAGGATAAAGAAATGGATACATCTCATCTGAATAAAAAAATGTTCTTGCGATTGCTTATTATTTTAATTTTGTCTTTTTTAATTCTCACCTCTATATCATTAGCTGATCTACAGGAACAAGAGCTTCCCCAGCTGGATATTCCTTTGGTGACAACTACAGCCGGACAGAGTCCCGGTGCTTTGATGTTTTATATGCTTGCCAAAAGAGCGGGAATTCCCTGTGACCGTGAAGATCTTTTAACAGCCCAGATGCTCAAAGACAAGGCTGAAGCCGGAGAACCCTACAGGACTTTGGTTATCACTACCGGTACCAGCATGAAGGGAATGGGAGCTGCCGGGGTAGATATAGATGCGGAATTAAGACGCATTAAAGAAGTCATCGCTGAGGCAAAAAGTCAGAATATAACTCTTATCGGTGCCCATATCGAGGGACCGGCCCGAAGGGTTGATGAGAGCGATGCTGCCTCTATTGATACCGTCATCCCCGAATCCGATATTATCCTGGTTCGCAATGACAGCAATGAAGACGGGTATTTCACTGATGCTGCCCAGGAGCTGGATGTTCCCCTGGTCACCTATGAGAAGACCACGGAGCTGGGCGATATTCTGGTCAAAATGTTTCCGGTTAATGAATAAATCAATCGCCCTTGGGCACCTAAGGAGGTAAAACATGTTTGAACATGCCTACCTGATCCTGGCCGTTATCGTGGTGACCTTTGCCCTGGCCCAGTTTTTAAAACTGACTATAGAACTTTCCATGCTGGTAGCTGCCGTAGTTGCTGCTGTGGTACATACGGGGGGATTCCCGGTCCGCCATCTGGTAGAGGGAGCTTTCACCTATTATGATGTTTGCCTTATTTTCCTGACCGCTACATTTTTCATGAATCTGGTAAAAGAAGCTGGCGGGGCTGCCTTTATCGTGCGCAGAATTGTCATCCGATTTAATAAGCAAAGGTTTGTCTGTTTGGTGCTGCTTTCTTTGGTTATGCTGATTCCAGGAGCTTTAACCGGAGCCGGTGCAGTTACCGTTCTAATACTAGGAGCTATGGTTGGTACGGTTTTGAAATACATGGGGATTCCAGAAAACCGCACAGTAGCTATTATTTTTCTCTGTGCGGCCATGAGTGCTGCTGCCCCACCGGTCAATCTCTGGGCTATGATGGCAGCAGCAGGTTCCAATATGCCCTATGTGGGTTTCATGAGCCCCCTTCTAGTTATCACAGTCCTGGGTTCTCTCATTGCCATGTTTACCCTTGGCTGGCAGGGAAAAGCGGTAAATTTAGAAAAAGCCCTGCAGGAATTGCCCCAACCGCCTGATAGAATGAACTGGTTCAGGGTTATTACGCCTTTTGCGGTTTTCTTTATCCTGGTTATAGCCGGACGGATCTGGCCTTTTCAAATGCCCATTCTGGGTCTTCCTCTCATGTTTTTGCTCTCTGGCCTGGCTATGATACTGCTCAGTCCCAAGAGGCTTCCAATTATTGATATTGCCACCAATACCATCCGGCAGTTGATTCCCCTAGTGGGGATTATGGTGGTGGTGGGTATCCTGATTCAGATCATGGCTCTAAGCGGAGCCCGGGGATTGATTTCCCTGAAGGTAGTCACATTGCCACTGGTTGTACTTTTTGCCACCCTCTGGCTAATCCTGCCCTTATCGGAAGGCCTGGTACAGTATGCGGTGGCACCCCTGTTGGGAGTCCCTCTCATTTTACTCTTTAATATGAAGGGGCTTGACCCTATTATTGCTCTTTCCGGAATGGCCGTGATGTGGCCTTTAGGAGATCATCTTCCTCCTACTGCAGTGGTAGGCAGGGCTACGGTAATTGAACTGAAATACAAAGGCCGTTATTACCGGGATTTTCTCAAAACTACTTTAATACCCGAACTGATTATCCTGGCTCTGGCGACCGGCTATATTGTATTTAGTAAAGAACTCAGCTTTTTGGTGGGCTGACCGCCGAATAAAGGAGTTAAAAATGAGTATGATCAATACGATTATTATGATTATTTATCATCTGCTCAGTGCAGCAATTGCCTTACTGCTCTTGCGAAGTATTTGGAAAACCAAAGATATTCAGGAGGCTATCCTGTACTGTGTGATATTGATTCCCTTTGTCCTGAGAGTCGTTCATATCAAATGAACGGAGGTTAACTATGATTGAAAAAAACTTAAGAAATATCAAGATTATT
>JAGYMO010000110.1 GCA_018400255.1 Deltaproteobacteria bacterium | reverse complement strand
CTGGTAACAACAACCAATGAAGCCTTTACAGAGGTAGCAACAAGCGCATCCAAGGTAGGGGAGCTCGTTGGCGAGATTGCGGCAGCATCTAATGAGCAGGCCCAGGGAATAGAACAAGTAAACAAGGCTGTGGCAGAGATGGACAAAATGACGCAACAGAATGCCGCGAATGCAGAGGAATCGGCAGGCGCGTCTGTACAAATGAAAGGACAGGCAGAGCAGATGAAGGGTGTAGTAGGTGAGTTGACATCTATAATTGGCAGTGAAGAAGGATCCAATGGAAGGGTAAAGGCACCATACCAAGAAAATAAATTAGATAGAAAAAATATGGATACAAAAAATCATGTAGGTGATCAGAGAAAAAACACTGATAAAAGTGAGGGAATTACTAATACTAAAAAGGAGCCGGTTAAACCCTATAAGGTTATTCCTATGGATGATAAAGATTTTAAGGACTTTTAAAGGCCTTGTTTTGCAGAAGATTACTTTCAATCTTTAAAGAAGTTTTAGTTAAACATCAGAAATTTCGTTTTAAAATGGCCCTTTTTCAGTGGATTTATAGAAGAAAAAGGGCCATTTTTTTAAAATATATATCCTTTTTTAATTGTATTCCTTATTAAGATTTATACTCCATGTGCCAGTTCTTAAATACAGCTTCAGAGCCTCCACCGTAGAAAAGTATTACGTAACTACCCAAAGGTACATCTTTTATTAGACTAATAAAGAGAAGAATATTATTTTTTCAACATTTCAGAAAATAAAATAATTAGAAAAAAAAGATAGTGCTTTCTAAACTCTTTTATTATAGAATATTTAAAAAATATTTATTATCATTTTAATTTGAGAGGCAGTCATCAATGGAAAGCCTAATTAGTAGACTTATTTATGAAATGAGTTTGAGAGTTCGCCTCATGAACTCCGACCTTACATTTGATAAACGTATAGCTGATTTAACGGAAAGGGAAACCCTTTTAATTGAGCTTTTAGGCGCAAAGAGAAATATGAAGATTTCAGATATATCTAAGCTTTTTCCACAGGTGAGTACAAGTACAATATCTACAACTATAACACGGTTGTGGAAAGAAAAAGGTCTCTTAGATAAAACTATTCTTCCAGAAAACCAGCGGGTTACAATCGTAAATTTAACAGAAAAGGGAAGGCGTATTCTAAAAGAGATTAGGGCAGCACATATTTCAATGTATTCTACTATAGAGGATTCGTTGGGTATGAATGAAAGGGAATTAAATTGGCTGTCAGAAAAAATTAAAAACTCTATTGAATTTTTTAACCAACAATTTGATTCTCATTAATCATCTTAGGCATTTTTATCCAGTAAAAATAGGTGTTGTACCTGCAGGCTTATACTGTTATTAAACACTGTTAAATCTTACAATATACTATTGGGCACAATTCTTGCCTAAAACACCCACTTTCATTCCATAGCCAATTTGATTGTTATCATAAAACCGGTTGTGTTTTCAACCGTGGCATCTCCATATCCCCGCAGGCAATTAAATACCGATAGCCATATTCAATAACAGGCTCCTTTCGCTGATTGGTAATCTTGCACCTGATCGAAGCAAAACCCCGCTCTTGCCTGCTCCGTGATTTGTGTAGCTCTGTCCACCATGCATCTACCGAAAGAATATCACCGGGGCGCACAGGAGTATACATTTTTACTTCATGCATACCGACACCGCTTAGTATTGCAATATTACCCTGCGCTTCAACAACCGCACGAGTGCAAGCTGAGAGTATATGAAGGGAGGATGCGATCAGTCCACCAAAAAGCGACTCATTGGCCGCCTTTTCATCAGTGTGGAACGGTTGGGGATCATATTTCTCCCCAAACTCAATAATAGCATCTCGCGTAATTACAACTGGCTCACAATGAAGGAGCTCCCCATCTTTTAAGTCATCGAAATATCTTCTTTCCACTTTTCTATCTTCCTCGAATCAATTCCACGGCTATTCATTGTAAGATTAATTAGTGGTGATTATGCTAATTGTATTTTTGGGTGAAAGAAAATGTCAGGCAGAATAGTTATAACTCAAATCAACGAAATACTACTGAAAAGAACATGAATTAAAAAGTATGTCAATAAAAAAGGAAAAAGAAGCTGATGTAAACGATTCCGTAGTCTGCGTAGCAGGATTAAATAATTGTTCGATACTACCAAGAGATGCTATTTTCATTTAATCAAAGGATTCCGTGTTGACCTGGCATGAGTTTTTGAAATGATCAGGCGAATTACTCTCCAAATGGTGCTCTGTTCTTTTGCGTTTTCAATGGCTGATGTTTAGTAAGAAGTGTCGGATTAAGAAGGCGTTTAACCTCATTTTTTGGAAGTATTCCCTGCTCAATACACACCTGAAGGACTGTCTTATCTGTGGAAAAGGCCTCTCTGACGATTTGAGCTGCGGCGTCATATCCAATTTTCGGTACTAGCGAAGTTGCAAGGGCCAGGCTCTTTTCAACGAGGGCATGGGCGCGGCTTTCATTGGCAGTTATTCCCTTTACGCATTGTTCCGCCAGGTTTTTCGATGCATTGGCCAGAAGTAGGATAGACTCCAGGAGATGGTCTGCTATCATCGGCATCATTGTGTTAAGTTCTAAGTTACCATGTTGCGCCCCTATGGTTATTGCCGCGTCATGGCCTATGACCGTGGCGCATACCATCATAGTGCTTTCCGGTATGACAGGGTTCACCTTTCCTGGCATCATGGAGCTACCTGGTTGGAGAACTGGAAGAGAAATTTCTCCAAGCCCGCATCGTGGCCCTGAGCTCATCCATCGTAGATCATTGGCGATTTTCATGAGGCTGACGGCGAGGGTTTTGAGCTGACCGCTGGCCTCCACTGAAGCATCGCGTGCTGTGTTGGCCTCAATGGGATTTTTTGCCTGCACAAATGGAATATTGGTGAATTTGGCTATCTTCTCGATGGCAAGCAGTCCGAATTCCTTAGGAGCATTCAGCCCTGTTCCTACAGCAGTGCCTCCCAGGGCAAGCTCAGTTAGGTGATGGCGAAGACTTTTTAATCGGCGGATACCGTGCTCAATTTGCGAGGCATAGCCTCCGAACTCCTGCCCCAGGCGAATCGGCACTGCATCCTGTAGATGGGTTCGGCCTACTTTCACGATCCTTCGGAATTGCTTTGCCTTTTCATGAAGGGCCTCGTGAAGGCCGGTCAATTCAGGTATAAGGTTTTCCTCGATCGTCTCCAGAGCGGAGATGTGAAGCGCGGTGGGAATTACATCATTGCTTGACTGGCATCTGTTAACATGGTCATTGGGGTGGACTGGAGTCCTTGTTCCGATTTTTCCTCCCAACAGTTCAATAGCCCTGTTGGCGATGACTTCGTTGGCATTCATATTTGTAGAGGTCCCGGAGCCGGTCTGATAGACATCAACGAGGAATTGCGTATCGAACCGGCCTTCTGCCACCTCCCTTGCTGCGCGCATGATGGCCTCCCCGATCTCTCTGTCCAAAATTCCGAGCGCTATATTCGTCTCAGCTGCTGCGCATTTTATAATTCCTATGGCTTGAATGAACTCCCTGGGCATGCGCCGTCCACTTATGGGAAAATTTTCTATTGCACGTTGGGTGTGGGCTCCATAGTAGGCAGTGGCTGGAATCCTTACCCTGCTCATTGAATCAACCTCAATTCGGTAATCCATCATATGCTCCCCTCCTCGATTCGAATTTATGGCTATTTATGTGGCTATTTTTACAAATTTGGCATTAATGGCCACAATCAAGGTGCTCAGCGACATGAGTATGGCCTCATTGACAGGGCTCTCACGTTCCACTACCTCTCCATTTAAGGCTATCTTCTCGCCGGGTTTGATAAGCACGCGGTCTCCAACCCGGGGCTCCTCAAGAGGTATGTCCTTTGTGCTTCCGTCCGGTATAACTTTGTGTGCGCCCCATGGGCGCCATGAGCATCTTGTTGGGGCATATGGCCCATCTTGGACATTTCATGACTATGGTGTCTTTGTTTCATTGTTTATGAGTGCCTTTTTATAACAAGGCAGATCCATTAGCTGAGCACTGCTAGCATTTATGGTATCCTCGAGGATAGCGGCAGGGCGCTGGAATTTTGTGATCTCTGGCTATTTGAGGATTATATTTATAGCAGTGGCTCTTGATTACTGGGTAGGAATTCCCTTTAGTAATTCTGCGTCCTTTACCTTCACTGTATAGTAACTCTAGGGTTTCTTAAAGCTTTTCTCGATACCCCACATACTGGGCATTTATCCGGAGGGTTTCTACACGGGTATATCTGCACACCCGGCGGATATACGCCTCAAGTATGTCAAAACCTTCGCCCTTCTCGCCTTAAAACGTAGCGGCAGGATTAAAAACAGGGTACATTTCCCCTACCGCGTAAGTTTCTCCTTGGATGCATGTTTTTAGGTTTTCCGGGGCATCATTTAGGGCCTCCAGGTTTCGCGTATGGTGCGTTGCATGCACCTGTTTCGCATAGGGAATAGCTTCAAAGAGCCTCGCAATATTTGAAAGACCCGCTTTCTTTTCTATTTCCTGCAGCATGAAGGTATTTCATATGCGCCATTGATTTATCTGCAAACCCTCCTCAAGCGCTTTCTCAGTCATTCTTTTTATAACAGTCTCCTTTCTGATTCCAGATAGCCAAAAGGTTACTACATAAAAAAACTATGACTTTTGTTCCTCGATAATAATAGCTCTACTAGGGCACATATTCGCAACTTCCCGGCACTTCTGCTCAAGGCCAGGTGGAATCTCATCGACAATTACTGTCGCCTTTTTGCTTCCAGGCTGGAATCTGAAAACCTGTGGACATCTCTTTACGCATATGCCGATAGTTTCGCATTTTAATTGATCAACCTTTACCCTCATATTAACCTCCTTATTTATTGCCAGGATTACATCCACCTTCTCTTTAAGCTCTTCTTAAGATTAATTTTTGTTATTCACTGCAGAGTTGAGTGGCTGATCCCGTTTATCAGCAAAAGTATTCCTCAGTTTTTCTTCATTTTTTTCTATATAATTCTGGTATATTTCATGGATAAGCATTCGGTCGAACCTGTATTCCTCATTCAGCATTGCCTCCTTCTCCTCCTTGCTGAAATATTTCATAATAGGCCGAAAGAAATGTCGATCCTCTTTTTCGATGTGTTTCGGGTAGAACTCGACCAGGGATTTCATGCATTCAAGTATACTAACGACTGCCCCCGCATCCCCATTCTGATAATTATTGTTGGCCTCTATTAATTTTCCAGTTGTTTTTCGTCCCCAGCGGTGTTCTTCTAACAGTTCATTCATAATTCGCCTGTGATCTTTGGAGATAGGCTTTTTGCTGAGTTTTCGAAATAGGATATTCTCTTCCTTTCCGTGGTGACATTGATCGGCATAGGTTCTGATAAAATCCACAGCAGATTCGATAAAAGATGGATCTACCTTTTTCTCACTCTGCCATTGTTCAAGATGCCACTTCACGAGCGAAATCATCCTCTCAATAAGCCTGTGCTCAATCATTAAGGGCGCAATAGGCATCATTTTCATTTACCTCCTTTTGTTTATTCTTCCCAATAAATGCATTCAACTGGGCATGAATCAATAGCCTCCTGGATCAGGTCTTCGGGGCCGCCTTCGGGTTTAATGACCTCAGCCTTTTCCGTCTCCTCGTTGAGTTTGAAGACCTCCTCGCAAATCTCCTCGCAGGTTCCACAACCGATGCACTCGTCCTCTTTAATGTTCACTCTTTTCGCCATCTTTTTTCTCCTTGATATATCTGCTGCGTTATAGTTTTTTCAGGGATGTTTCAATGAAGGCCGACAGATCAGAAGGCCCCCGGCTGGATATCAGATTGCCGTCTTCTACAACTTTCCGGTCTATAAATTCGGCCCCGGCATTCTTGATGTCCTGGACTATGGATTTCCATCCGGTAATCTTACGTCCCCTGATTACATCCGCGGTGATTAGAAGCTGCGGGGCATGGCAAATGGCAAACACGGGTTTCCCGCTTTCTACAAACTCTTTTGCAAATCCTACTGCACCCTCATCAACCCTCAATTTGTCTGGCGAATACCCGCCTGGAATGAGGAGGGCATCGAAGTCATCCACTGAAACCTCTTTTACCCCTTTATCGATTTTCACCGGCGTTCCCTGCTTCTTCCCCTTGACTATATTTCCGGCCTTCAGCCCTATATGGGTGAGTTTGTGCGCTGCTTTTCGGAATGCAGTTGCCGGTTCCGTATATTCTGAATCCTCAAACATATCTGTAATAATAACCGCGATTTTACTCATTGTAATAACTCCTTTTGAAGGCTAAAAAACTTCCTCAATCAGTGTGTGCTTCCTTATGCGATCCATCAGACGCACGAAATGCTGAGAGAAGCTTGAATATTATTTTCCTGTTAGGGGGTTGGAATTCAAACATTGGTCGGGTACTGACAGCCTTTCTGAATCTCCCGGCGAAGATCTCTGACGATGCGACCTTATAGATGATACCGATTGGCACCTTATTTCCCCACTCCATAGATTTCTCAAGTGCGGATTCCCTGTTGGTCGGGTCATAACTGTCGCCTATCTTATAAATACGGTCCCTGTACCAATTCATTGGGTGTGTACCCCAGGTAATGCAAGGTTGAATTACATCTACATAGGAAAATCCTCGGTAGGAAATTGCCTCGACAAGGAGATTTTTGAGGTGCTCGATATCTCCTGCAAATCCCCTTGCGACAAAGCCACACCCGTGGAGAATGGCGATAGCCAATGCGTTCAGAGGGGTGAGTTGTACCCCTTTGGGCTGGAGCGTTCTGCTCTCTCCCAGAGGTGTGGTAGGGGAGGCCTGTCCCTTGGTTAGGGCATAGATTTCGTTATTGTTGACAACAACGGTGATATCGGGATTTCGCCGTAAGGTGTGGAGAAAGTGATTTCCTCCTTCCCCATAGCAGTCACCATCTCCAGTGACAACAATTGTAGTTAACCTTGGATTAGCCACATGGACACCTGTGGCGACGGGCAATGCCCTGCCGTGAAGGCCATTGAAAAAATTGCATTTGAGATAGTGCGGTAGCTTTGCGGCCTGGCCAATGCCAGATACCATGCAAACTTCCTGCGGCATCCTGTCTAATTCCACCAGTGCCTTTTTGAAGGCCTGGAGGATGGAGAAGTTAGTGCATCCTGGGCACCACTGGATCTCCACGTTATTCTGGTAATCATCTATAGTACTCATTGAAGTTACTCCTTATATATTCACCGGTTAGAGGCAGGCCATCATAGCGGCTTATGGTGCCCTTAAAAGAAACACTGTATTCTGAACGCAACAGGCGAGCTAGTTGTCCGGTAGCATTGCTCTCCACTGTGATATACGTTTTTCCGTTCGGAAAAGAAAATTCAGGTAGCGGCCAAAGTTCGGTGAAATGAATCATACCCACCTTGTTTCCCTCTTGCTTTAAGAGTCGGAGGCCTTCCAGGAGGGCTCCCCTGGATGAACCCCATCCGACAAAGACAATATCAGCATCATTCACGTTGGTTTCTTCGGGAAGAGAGATTTCCTGCTTTAAACTATCAAGTTTAGAGAGCCTCTTTTTGACCATAGACCTTACCATTACGTCGAGATCTTCGGTAATATGGCCTTCCTCATCATGCTCATCGCTGTCTACGCCGACGAGGTGTCTGCTTTGCCCCGGGCACAACCGCGGTGAAATTCCATTTTTGGTTAACTGGTAGCGCTTGTAGTCACGTATTTTTTGGGGATCAGCGATATAAGAGGTGGGACTGACGGTATTGAGATGAAAATCAAGAACGGAGAATTGTGAGTCTGCAAGGAAATGATCAGTCAGCACGATTACTGGCATTTGATACTTGTCAGCTAGATTAAAGGCCTTCACGATTTTGTGGAAGGCATCATAAGGGTCGGATGGGGCAAGCACTAGCCTTGGAAACTCACCATGCCCTGCATTAATGGAGAACAGAAGCTCCCCCTGGGCGGTCCTGGTGGGTAAGCCAGTTGCAGGACCAGGTCTTTGAGCAAGGATTACAACCACCGGGGTTTCAGTCATTCCAGACAGGCTTATGCCCTCTACCATCAAGGCAAAGCCGCCCCCGGAGGTTGCGGTCATGGCCCTTGCTCCTGAATAGCTAACACCAAGCGCCATGTTAATGGCCGCTATTTCATCTTCTGCCTGCTCGGCAAATATCCCCAAAAGTTCCCCTTCCTTGGCCAGGTAGTTAATGATCCCCGTTGATGGTGTCATGGGGTAGGCTGCGATGAAACGGCAGCCTGCAAAGGTCGCTGCCAGTGGAATTGCCTCATTTCCAGAGACCAGGTAATATCGTGCTTCTTGTCTTGGAAGTTTCCAGGCACACATACCCTTGCATTGCTGAGTAGCTTGTCTATAGCCTTTTTGAGCGGCAGATAGATTGCCCTGCACTATCCCCTGCCCCTTTTTTTTGAACTTTTCAGCGAGGACCTGGTTTAAGGTATCGAGGTCGGCACCTAGAACCCCCGTCAATGCCCCAATAGCAATCGTATTGGCAAATATCTTATCATTAAGCTCCTCTTTTGCAACCTCGCCAAAGGGTATAGTGATCATACGTTTCCTTGACTGCCTTTGGGCAATCAGTATCCCCTCCTCTTTGAGTAATGGCTTGTACTTATTCACGGCACCATCGTTTAAGCCCAGAAGGGCATCTGCCTGCAGAAGCGGTGCATTCCGGGGTTTCTCACTAATTCTTATTGAGTAGCTATTCTGGCCGCCACGTATTCTCGATTCGTACTCTTGCCATGTAAATACCGCATATCCTTGCGCTGAAATTGTGCGGGCCAAAATATCCCCGACCGTATGAATCCCCTCCCCGGCGGCACCGGCTATAATTACGTTTATGTCTTTCATTGGCTAATCTCCATGCATCCCTTATGATTCTCATCTCGCTTGCTAACACTGACTCAGGTTACTTGCAAAAGCCCATCAAGAGGGAATACTAGTTCCCCCGCTCGCCTCAATTTCGCATTTAGTAAAATCAATCTGTTCACCACATCCGGAACATAAATGCGGCAGGTTAAACTCATCTGAAAATATCTCCTTTTCTCTTCCGCAGTTTGGACATTTGCAGATGAAAGCACTTAGGCTCTTATGCTTCTCGAATCCAGGGCAATGTCTTGGTGTAGTCATTATTTCCTCCTTTTTTCATGCAAAAAATAATGAACAATCAGTAAAAAGCTTTATTGTCCCATGGCTTTTTAATTGACCGCTTGCACATTTTTTACTTCCGGCACCATTTTTTTCAAGTGTTTTTCTATACCCATGCTCAGTGTCATCTGAGACATGGGGCAGCCGGCACACGCACCCTTCAGTCTGAGTTTTACCGTACCATCGTCAGTAACATCCACTAATTCGACGTTTCCTCCATCGGCCTGCAATGAAGGCCTAACTTGGTTTAATGCACTTTCAACCTTTTCCCTTAACATGATTCTTCCTCCTTTTTTATTTATCTTTTTGTTGAGTGCTAAAAAAGCTCATATCTTTGTTGCTGCCAGAACGTTATAAGAGGCTGTGTGAGACTTGGAGCAGGAATTGTTGATTTGCCTATTCAATGCCTGTCTTATTCTCAGTTTTACCCTACCGTAAGTTCCTTACTGCTCTCCCACAGCCCATGAATATTACACAGGGCCGTGGCGTGGAGAACTCCTGATTTCTTGACTTTCATGGTGGCCGTTACTGAATGATTAGTATACACAGGGCCTTCGTTCGCACCCGCTGCGGCCTCGCCGTGGGCAGTGAATTCAAAGTTGCCAACTTGATAGGCAAACTTTTCTCCGTCAGGGTGGTAAAAAAGTTGAATCCACCTGATATGGTGTTCTGTTGTGTTGGGGTGAGCAACTTCCTTGCCCAGAGACACCTTAACGTCGAACATCTCGTCCGCAGTAACCCTGTCTGGACATTCGATGACGGGGACATGTTTCTCGGCCTTCCAATCTGCTGTTTGATATAATTCTCCAATATTTTTCATGACTGATTACCTCCTGTCTTTATTGTTAGTTTTACATACTTTGCTGGTTAGCTGGTCCTTCGCAACCAGTTACCTCAAAGGTAATTTTTTTGATTTGTCATTGTGTATTTCTGATGCGACGGTTTTGATATCTGTTAGGTTTCTTTTCATCTCGCCCCAGGCATATCACATGGCATAATCAGTGTTAGAATGAAAAGCCCCCTGAAAGGCTCTCATTCTCTGTTTTAGGTGCATTACAAAAGGCTTCTGTTCCATAATCGTTGGTTCATCAGGAATTGCCAACAAGTCGGGGAGGGGATAGAGATAACTGTTAGGTTTGTGAATACTATTATCCTTATATAAATCAGCTATGGTCCAAACAACCAATGCATTTTCACTATGCTCGATCAATTCCAGGTCGAAGACGATATGAGTTGTAAGCTTTTTCTGGCAATCGACACAAGCGCGGACTGAAGTGTTGAAAGCGGAAAATAGGAGCACGGCAAGAATAATAAGTATCCTCTTATACATCATGGTACACTCCGCTGGTTTTTTTAGGTGGCCCGCCACGTGTTACTATCCTTTTATTTTTAACCAGATCTAAAACTATCTTCCCAATGAGTTTTTCTTCTCCCGGCTGTAATTCCTCATTAATTGCCTCAATTAGCCTGTAGAGGGTTGTGCTTATATATTCATATTCTTGGTTTGCTTGTGGCAATGACTCGATGGCCCGTGTTATTTGGCGCATGCTTTTTCCTCCCTTCAACGCAGTTAGGCTTTATTATCCATGCACTGCAGCATTTTTTGCAGCACGCCCATGGTGTCCGAAAAATCGCTTTCACCGTTACTTAGGAAGCGGGGCCGCAGGCGGTGTGCGATCGCTATAGTTTCCTTATCTCTATTTGGTATAAGGAGGATGACTCGAAGGCCTTGAAGCAAATCATTGAGCGAGGCGATGTTTAAAAGCTCTTCTCTATCTCGTGCCCTCAGAATAACTATCGTATTGTGATCGAATAACCGCTTAAGGCTGTGGGTAAGCTCTTCGATTGATTGATAGATTTCTATCTTTTTCTCTGAAGCAAGCTTCTTCAGCATTTTCCCAATCTCCTTTTCAGTATCCCCTCTGGAACTTGAATAGAATAAAATCTTCATTAGATGCCAGCCTTTTTTATTTTTCGCGAAGTAATTTTTTGCGTTTATGTAAAAGGGTAACAAAAACTATGCCAGCATGAGTGCTTAAATAGATTTTTCTTATATTTAAAGTAATTAGATTTATTTCTTAATGCGTATTCTTCAAAAGGTTTCCCGTTGATATATCCACTTAAAAAGGAAAATGTCTTATTGGACAGGAAAGTGTCTTGCCAGGTTGGATTTTTCCGAAGGGAACGTGATGATGGGGGGCTTGATCAGCCGCGGGAGGAGATGCCATATTTCTTGAGAAGGCTATACAGGCGGGAGCGTGAAAGGCCCGCTACCCTGCAGGCCTCCCCGATATTGCCCTCGGTGTGGGCCATAAGCGCCTCCAGGTATCGTTGTTCGGCTAATAAGATGGCCTCTACCCGGTGCTCTTGGAGGGTCTTGAGGGGTTTCCCCGGGGGAGAAGTGTCTGCAGCAAAAACCTTGCCTGGAATTTCAGCCTCCCCTACTTGGTCTCTTTTTACCTTAACCCGTATCTCCGTGGGAAGGTAGGCTGGAAAAAGGGTAGGGCTGTCGCCCGCAGCGGCAATGGACCGCTCTAGAGCATTGAATAACTCCCGCACGTTTCCAGGCCAATCATAGTCGAGCAAGGTATCTATGAATTCTGGGGAAAGGCCTTTTATGCCATTCCCATAGCGCTTTGAGAGCTTACTCAGGCAGGAGGCGGTTAGGTCTTTGATGTCTTGTGGATGTTCCCGCAGAGGGGGTAAGGCGATGGCGAAAGTACGAAGGCGGAACAGGAGATCTTTGCGAAACCGACCCTTTTTGACCATCTCGTCGAGATTTCTATTAGAGGCCGATATGAGCCTGAAGTTGCTTGCAATTTCTTTAATGCTACCTATTGGGCGTAATTTCCTTTCCTGGAGCACACGCAGGAAGGAACCCTGTATGGAGGGAGGAAGCTCGCCCACTTCGTCGAGAAAGAGGGTGCCTCCATCTGCCTGGGTGATGAGGCCGATCTTAGATTTATCCGCACCGGTAAAGGCTCCTCGCTCGTGGCCGAAAAGAACGGCCTCAACAATAGTTTCGGGTAAAGATGCACAGTCCACTACTACGAAATTTTGCCCTGAACGGCGGCTGTTTTTATGAATTGCCCAGGAGAAAAGCTCCTTTCCCGT
>JAGYMO010000109.1 GCA_018400255.1 Deltaproteobacteria bacterium | reverse complement strand
ATGATAAATGGACCCGAGGCATTTACACCGGACGGTGACTGCATTATGGGTCCCGCGCCGGAGATGGATAATTGTTTTGTTGCGACAGGCTTTAACGCATTCGGCATTGCAGCAGGTGGTGGGGCGGGGAAAATGATGGCAGAGTGGATTATAGAGGGAGAGCCGAGCTTAAATTTGTGGCCTTTAGATATAACACGATTTGGCAAACACCACAGCAGTACTAAATATTTAATTGATAGAACAAAAGAAATTTACGGAAAACACTATACCATATCATGGCCTTATGAGGAACATGATACCGCCCGATGCATTAAGCAAAGCCCCCTTTATGACATCCTAAAGAATAAAGGTGCCGTTTACGGGCAGAAATTTGGTTGGGAAAGGGCAAACTGGTTTGCGCCGGAAGGCTTAGAACAAAAGGACATCCCCTCTTTTGATATTCCAAACTGGTTCGCACAGGTCGGCAAAGAGCATAGGACAGTGCGTGAGAAAGTAGGGCTTATAGATCAATCCTCATTCAGCAAATTCGAAGTTGAAGGAGATGGGGCCCTTCAGTTTCTGAATTATTTGGCTGCAAACAACATTAATAAACCCATAGGCGCTGTAACGTATACCCAGCTTTGCAATGAACGCGGCGGCGTGGAGTGTGACGTTACCATCAGCCGCCTGTCGGAAAAACTCTTCTTTATTGTTACAGGAACTGCATTTGGTGTTCACGATTTTACGTGGATTAAAAGACATATGCCATTTGATGGTTCTGTAGCAATCAGGGATATAACATCTTGCTATTCAATGATTAACGTCTGCGGGCCTTATGCTCGCGAACTACTTCAAACTTCTACGGAAGATGATATTAGCAATGAACGCCTTCGGTTTGAACAGTGTCGCTATATCACTATAGGCTATGCCCCTGCTCTGGTAGTCCGCATTACATATACCGGTGAATTAGGCTACGAAATATATGTCCAGCCCGAATACTGCAAATATATGTATGAAATCCTGTGGAAAAACGGCCAGGACCTTGGTGTTAAAAACGTAGGCTACCGAGCTATTGACTCCCTCCGACTTGAAAAGGGTTATAGATACTGGGGCGCTGAACTAACGCCGGATCACAACCCATATGAATCAGGGGTTGGCTTTTGTGTAGACCTGAAAAAAGAAAACTTTGTTGGGCGTGACGCGCTTCTAAAAATAAAGGATGTTGGCCCTAACCGCAAGCTTTGCTGCTTTACCCTAAAGAATGACAAGCCTCTCTTTTTGCGAGGCGGCGAAACAATCTGCCACAAAGGTGGGGTTTTAGGGGTAGTAACGAGCGGGGGTTACGGATACACAATTGAAAAAAATATCGCCTATGGCTTTATAGAAAAGGATCATGTCAACTTCAATGAATATGAGATAGATTATTACGGCGAAAAAGTATCAGCCACTCTGCACGAAGAATCCCTTTATGATCCTAATCGAGAGAAAATTTTTATCTAATGCTGCCCCTTAAGCTCACAGCACAATTCCGTTTATCCTTTTGTGTACATATGGTTATAGTATCCAACCATGCCCATGCATTATAATTTTTATATTAAATCCAGATTATGCAGTAGGTGGCTACTGCATAATCTGGGGTAAAAACTATTTCCAGCTTTATACAAGACATATTTGTTCATTGATTTTAGCCACATATTTTATTACTAATTTGAATTATACGTAAAACGTTTACCCATTGCATTAATAAGGAATAAAACCATGACCAAATACCCAACTGAAAATAACCAAAACCTCGATGAGCTCTGTATTAATACGATTCGAACCCTTTCTATGGATGCCGTCCAGAAGGCAAATTCCGGCCACCCGGGCGCCCCAATGGGCTTAGCACCCGCTGCATATGTTCTATGGACCAAAATTTTAAAACACAACCCCAAAAATCCGGGATGGCATGATAGAGATCGCTTTGTACTCTCCGGAGGTCATGCATCCATGCTGCTATACTCCTTGTTATATCTCTCAGGATATGATCTCAGCCTTGATGACATACAAAATTTCCGTCAGTGGGGAAGCAAAACACCAGGTCACCCTGAATTTGGCTGCACCCCCGGTGTGGAAACAACAACCGGCCCCCTGGGGCAAGGCTTTGCAAATGCGGTGGGTATGGCAATTGCGGAAAGACATCTCGCCGAGGTCTTTAACCGACCAGATTTTTCTATAGTAGATCACTATACATACGCCATGTGTGGCGATGGTGATCTTATGGAGGGACTTACATCAGAGGCCGCATCACTCGCGGGACACCTAGGCCTTGGGAGACTACTATGCATCTATGACAATAATCAGATATCTATAGAAGGAAACACTAACCTGGCATTCACAGAGGATGTTGCGCTCCGTTTCAAGGCCTACAACTGGCATGTCCTTCAAGTAGAAGATGGCAATGATTTAGATGCAATTTTCAACGCTATTCACGAAGCGAGGGAGGAACATGGAAAGCCCTCACTGATCATGCTAAAAACTCATATCGCATTCGGCAGCCCCAATAAGCAGGATTCTGCCTCCTCCCACGGCGCCCCACTTGGTGAGGAAGAGATAGGCCTCACAAAAAAGAACCTACATTGGCCTTATGATACTCCATTTTATGTACCTGAATCAGTAATTGATTTATTTAGAACAAGCATCATAAAGGGGGAGGAAGAGGAATCTCTTTGGGTGGAAAAACTAAAGGCATATCAAAAGGAGCACCCTGATCTGGCAATGCAATTTATTAATGCTATGGATGGAACACTGCCTGAATCATGGGATAAAAATTTAGCCGACTTCTCAATAACAGATCCAATAGCAACAAGGGCTGCCTCAGGAAAGATTTTGAATCTTCTTTCCACTACAATTCCAACACTAATTGGTGGATCCGCCGATCTTGCACCGTCAAATAATACACGTATAACATCTGTAGAGGACTTCCAAAAAAATCAATATGCCGGCAGGAATATTCGTTTTGGGGTAAGAGAGCACGCAATGGGCGCAATAAGCACCGGCATAGCTATCCATAAAGGATTAAGACCCTATTGCGGAACCTTTCTTGTATTTTCCGACTACATGAGGCCCTCCATACGACTGGCAGCCATGATGAAAATTCCCGTTACTTATATCTTTACCCATGACAGCATAGCTGTCGGTGAAGATGGGCCAACTCACCAGCCTATCGAACAATTAACCTGCCTCAGGGCAATACCAAACCTCATCGTTATCCGTCCCGCTGATGCCACAGAGACCTTAGAGGCCTGGAAAATTGCTGTAAAAACAAAAGACTCCCCTATTGCCCTTGTCTTGAGCAGGCAAAAACTGCCTATATTAGATAAAAAAAGGCATGATATATCAGAGGGAGTGAAAAATGGGGCCTATATCTTAGAAGACTCCGATGGTAATCCGGACGCCACCCTAATTGCCACTGGATCCGAAGTCCACCTTGCGCTTGCCGCAAAAGAAATTCTTTCCAAAAATGGTGCCCCTGTCAGGGTAGTCAGTATGCCAAGCTGGGAGCTTTTCGAGAAAACCCCTCAGGAATATAAAGACAAAATCTTATTGCCTGATGTGAAAATACGGATAGCTATAGAGGCAGGCATACCTTTGGGATGGGAACGCTATGTGGGGATTCATGGAAAAATATTCGGCATATCAAGATTTGGGGCATCCGCGCCTGGAGACAGGGTGATGGCTGAGTTTGGCTTCACAGCCGAAAATATCGCCAAAAAAATATTGTCTCTTTTAAGGTAAATGTACAACCACAAATCCAGCATGCTTTAGCCACCAAGGCCACCAAGGCACGAAGAAAAGATTGATATCACTATAACAATATACATATGTGGTCAGATTTTCTCACTACTTTTTATACCCCGCATATCAAGCAGGCCTATCGATGCAGTAATTTCATACTCTTTGTTGCTTTGTAGCACTACACCTGAGTAATTACAATACGGGCAATAAAAAAACTGCCAAGGATCTATATTTCCCCGTTTTTCTAATCATAGGAAAGACGAATTTCTTTGCTTCCTAATGTGGGCTGAATAATCTCATTCCATTCAGGATCATTCCAGGTGCCCAATTTGGTATGCATCAAAAAATATTTTTCAGGGATTGGATGCGTACCATAAACCACTTCAAGGCCATATCTTTCCTTGATGAAATTACTAAAATAAGAAACATAAGGACACGGTGGATACCCTACTATAAGGCCCGTTGCAAGATGAACTACCTCGGCCCCGTTTTTAATCATCTCATCTACAGCATACTCAATATTTCCGCCAGGGCACCCATCGCAGGTAGTATAGCCAACTATTTCAGCATCCATACCCTCATAACGACTAAAGGCGCCTTCCCTTTCTCGAAATGATCTGAAACATTTTCCACCAGCACAGCGTCTATATCGATCACAAATAATTATTCC
>JAGYMO010000108.1 GCA_018400255.1 Deltaproteobacteria bacterium | reverse complement strand
TTCATAAAATATTACGTCTCCGTTAATATCTTTTTTATTATCTTCGATAAATCTTTTAAGGTAAAAGGTTTTTGTATAAATCCATTACAGCCGCGATCAAGAATTTCCTTTGCCTGCCCATCTATGCTATAGCCACTTGAAAGAAGAACCTTGATGGAAGGATACAGCTCCTTCATTCTGTCATAAGTCTCTCCGCCCCCTGCATGCGGCATAATCATATCAAGTATAACTAAATCAGGGGGAGAAGATGGAAAGCTAGCGCGCAAAGTTTCAATAGCCTCTTTCCCCCCATGCGCTATGCTTACGGTATAGCCTAAGGAACTAAGCAAGGCTTCACCCACATCAAGCACGATCTCCTCATCATCCACAAGGAGGATCGAGCCCTTCCCCTTTTCAATCATCGCCACCGATTGAGTCTTTTTATCTATTATATGGGCCGAGGCAGGCAGATAGAGAAAAAACGTAGTGCCTCGTCCCTTAATAGATTGCACATCTATATAGCCGTCATGGGCCTTTACAATACCATAAACGGAAGGCAAGCTGAGGCCAGTGCGTCTGGCTAACCCCTTGGTAGTAAAAAAAGGGTCAAAGATCTTTTCCTGGGTGGCCTTATCCATGCCTATGCCGGTATCCCTTATGGAGATAAAAACATAACTGCCTGCCTTTATCTTATAAGGCTTCCTCTCTATATCTGTGTGGGCAATATTTTTTGTTGTAATATATAATTCTCCCCCTCTAGGCATGGCCTCTGAGGCGTTGATATAAATATTGAGGATGACCTGTTCAATCTGTCCTCTGTCAGCCCTTACGAGAGAGAGTTCAGGCTCAAGGTCATGATAGGGGGCAATGTCCTTCCTAGTCATGGCAAAGGTAGCGGAGGTTTCTTTAATTACACTATTAATGCTTATTGGCTTTAACTCATATTTTCCTCCTCTTGCATATCCAAGAAGCTGACCGGTGAGCTCTGATCCACTTTTTACTAATTTTTCAATGTTAGTGAGTCTTTTGTAGTAGGGATGATCCGAAGGGGTGTCTAAAAGCATCAGAGTGGTGTTTCCCTGAACCGACATCAGCAGGTTATTGAAATTATGAGCAATTCCTCCTGCCAGCGTACCAACTGCCTCCATTTTTTTGGCCTGCAGGACTTGGGCCTGCAGGTACATTTTTTCCGTAATGTCACGTGCAACACCTCTAAAACCTGTTGAATTACCCTTGAAATCCTTTGTGAGAGATACTGAGGCCTCTACATATCTTTTTGTATTATCCTTTCTAACAATCTCCCAATCAAGTATGCTTTCGGGTTTCCCCGTCCTGTATACCCTGTTGAAAATCTTATATAGTTTTCCAAGGGCTTCCTTTTCTATATACTCTCTAGGATTCATACCCATCAATTCGTCACGAGAATATCCAAGCAGCTTACATATAGAATCATTAAAAAAGACAAAATTACCAGCAATATCGACCTCATAGTAGGCCTCTTCAATGCACTCGAGAATATTACGATATTTTTCCTCACTTCTCTTAAGAAATTCCTCTGTGCGCTTGTGTTCTGTGATATCAGTGTAGACTGCGACAACCCCCTGGACTTCACCATTCATAAAAATAGGGGAAGCTGCTACAATGACATTAACTGGGGTGTGGTCCTTGCGGTAACGCACTGTCTCCCTAGGGTGAATTCCCTTCCCTGAGAGAACCTGGAGGGCAATTGTCCTTGCCTCATCCATCGCATCAGGATTTACTATTAAATCATCGAGGTTTTTGCCTGCAACCTCATGACTTGTGTAACCAAAGATCCTCTCCGCTCCAGGGTTCCACTCAAGTATGAGATGGGAGGAGTCAAGTGTAACAATAGCATCTGGGGCATTACGTAATACGGATTCAAGGTAGTTCCGCCTTGTTTTAAGTTCCTCTTCTGCCTTCTTTTGGTCGGTGATGTCTCGAACCCAGACCTGTATACCAGGTTCTTGCTCTAAAGTTATCGACCTGGCGCTGATCTCTCCATACAACCATGAGCCGTCTCTCCGCTGGAGTTTCACCTCGTATTGCTGCGGCACCCTTTCACCACGCATACGGGCCTGTGCACGCCTTCTTGTCATGTCCCGGTAATCAGGATGATATATAAGCCAGTGATCAAGACCCCAGAGTTCTTCCTGATCGTATCCGAGCATCTCATTCAAGCGATGGTTGGAAAATATTATTTTAGACCCTATTTGAACAAAGATGCCGTCAAAGCTATTTTCTACCAATCCCCGATATTTTTCTTGACTCCTTTCAGCTGCCTCCTTTTCCTTTTTGTAACCAGCTATTTCATTTTCTAACGTAGTAGCCTTTTGCTCCAATTCTTCATAGGTTGGTTTTTTGGCCATTAGAAAATCCTCCCCTTTATCCAAGGATAAAGAAAGCCCTGTAACCGATCGAAGTCAGCCCACCACAAAGAGCCTATAGATAATGTCTAAATCTCCATCTCCCTTCTTTGCCTTCTACGTTTATATATCGGGGTTTTTTAAAAAAACTGTATTTATTTATACTCGATTCATCGAAATATTCCATCTTAAAAACAAACGAAATCATACTTTTTTATTGGTCTGGCACAAATAGTATCAAAAAAACCTAAAAATGATTTTGCTTCAGGCATATCAAGAAAAAATTCCCTGGTAATTCTTTCTTGATCTCTGCTTCCAGTTCCCCCTGTGGTAGGCGTCTGAAATCATGAGAGGTAATACAAGGGTTGCCTCGCCCCAGACCATTTGCTCAAATCCCTTATCCACCTTACCCCATGAGGATGCCTCTTTCAGTGTAGAGCCTGAAAGGCCGCCATCCCTTTCGTCAGCAACTGTTATTTGTACAGCATATTTATGCATGGGCCGCTCATCACCCAAAATATCCGTGGCCACGACAATATCCTGGGCAAAGTTTTTCGGTACTCCACCTCCTACCATAAAAAGGCCAGTATCCTGTGAGGTTATCTTGATCTCCGTCAACTCCCTGAAATCCTTGACGGAATCTATAGCAACATGCTCGCCTGTATTTTGCCTTTGATGTAAGATCAGGCCAAAGCCTGCGCTTGAGTCTGAAAAGGCTGGTACAAATATTGGAACATCATGCCTATAAGCCTCTAATATAACCGAATTTACTTTTGGGTAATGTTTCTCAAGATAAATACCCATCTCCTTGATAAATTCCCTTGAGGAATATGACCTTTTATTTAATCCATTTGCAATCTTTGTAACCGTTAAATCGCAATCCCGCAATTCATCCTCGTTAATATATGTGTCATATATTCTATCGATGCCAAGCCTTCTTAACTGATCGTCATCAGTCCTGCAATCCCCTAAATAGTGCCGGTACCCAATCCCCTCGAAGAAATCCTGATCTATGATGATCGCACCGGTAGAGACAATCACATCTACCATATTACAACGAATCATATCCGTGACAACATTTTTTAAGCCGGCGCTAAAAAGTGAGCCGGCAAGGGTTAAAATTATTGAGCATGAGTCATCTTTTAACATCCTGTTAAATATGGCAGAGGCATGATTTAGGTTCCTCGCCTGAAAAGCCATCCTTCCATAGGCCTCGATAATAGGTCGCGCATCGAATGATCGAATATCTATATGCTCAATAATATTTTTTAAAAATGATTCTTTATCCATAACTCACACTGCCCTATGTTAACAATTACCTTTATTTTCAAATTTGATAGTTTCGCAAAAAGTCATTTTACTCGCTCATGATGCCCATTTTGG
>JAGYMO010000107.1 GCA_018400255.1 Deltaproteobacteria bacterium | reverse complement strand
AGGCTTGGTTTAACGACAGCGGCTGTGAGTATTGCTGTAAGGCGTGGGGATAAGGCAGCAAAAGACGGCAAATATTTATTGGAGACTTGAGTTATTAGAATATTTAAGGACGTCCCGGTTTATTATTATGCATGAGCCTATTATTCGCTACAGCCGGAAATATCGAGCGGCGTCCGCTAATGTATCAAGATGCCGACTATGGGTGTCAAGGAGTTCTTTTGATTTTCCCCTGTGCTCACTTACCTCGGTCAACATTTCCTTAAGTTCATTAAGTGATTTCAAAGAGTCATTGCTGGCCACTTGGATATTGCCTATTTTTCCGGCCAGCGCCTCGATCATCTCATTGATAGCCTGCTCTTCTTTGTGAAGAAAATCATTTTTCCTTATCTTTATGCGAAAATCTAAGTGCCCGTCTCGCATCCTCTCAAATCCCCATCGAAACCTATACAGAGGCCCTATAAAACGATGGAAAAATCGGAATGAGTGCATGCCAATAATGCAGATAAGGGCTATGAGGGCCGGCCAGACCATCTTGTGTGCAGCGAGTAAATTTTTTGCAGCCGCCGCCCGGATTTCAAAGCTCAGGTTTTCGTCCTGCATCTGAAGAATATTTGGCACAAAGATGCAGAGGGCTAAAAAAATTACTATAACCCAACTGTAAATAATAATAAAGGCTAGAAATCGGAATTGATTTGAGGGGTCTATAATGGGAAAAAGTCTTCGTTTTTTTCGTCCTTTTTGTTGCATAGTGATAAATCCTTTTTATTTGCTATCGACATATAATTGGAACTAATTTTTCCAATTACACTTCAATGTTCATTATCTCTTGTTTTAGTTAAAGCTGGAAAGGAAATCGTAAACTTTGTTCCAATTCCTACCGTGCTTTTAACACCGATTTCTGCATTATGCTTGCAAAGAATAGATTCCACAATAGCCATGCCTAATCCAGTGCCTTCGTCAGCACTCTTCGTGGTAAAAAAAGGATCAAAAATGCGGTCCTGGATTTCCTCCGGTATGCCACAACCATTATCTTCTATTTCCACCAATACCCTATCATTAGATGAAGAGGTATTAATCTTTATAGTACGCTGATCATTCTCTTTGTCCTCCAGCGCGTGCATTGCATTTATCAATAAATTAGAAATGACCTGCTGAAGTCCTTGGTTATAACCAAGGATGTGCGGCAAATTTTCCTCCCCTTCTATGCTACACCTAATCTGGTTCTTCTTTAATTGGTGTTCCAAGAGTTGGTGTACCTCATGGATAATTTTCTCAATAGAGAGATCTTCTGTTATTTCTTCGGATACGCGCGAAAAACTCATAAATCTTGAAAGTATTAAATTAAGGCGATCAACCGCTTTTAGCACTGTTTCAAGATGCTTCTTGCTTTTATCGGAAAGCTGATCCAACATAGCTAATTGAAGAAGCCCAGAGATAGCGGTGATAGGCTGTTTTGCCTCATGTATGATACCAGCAGCCATCTGGCCTATTCCACTCAGTTTTGCCGACTTCACTAATAAGGCCTGCCCCTCCTCAAGCCTTTTCCCCATTTCATTAAAGGAATTTCCTAAGCTTTCAAACTCATCTCCGGTTTTTATTTTAACCTTATGGCCGAAACCCCCGTCAGCAATTTTTCGGGTGGCCAGTTGTAAACTTTCTATTGGCTCCATATTCTTTCGAATAAGACTAACGCTCAAGAGGAATATAACCCCAAGAGAAAGGACGATAATCAAAGGAAACCACCTCTTAAAACTCACCATAGGAGAAAGAGCCTCATCACGAGATTCGCTCAACACGATAATCCAACTTGGAAAAAAGAAATTGGGCTTCAAAAACAGTGAGGTGTAGTTTGAAACGTAACGTTTAGTGTTGCTAACCCATTCTAATTGACCTGAATGCTTGCTATTCATGCTTCTAAGAGACGGGGCAGGAAATGATACTGGTTCGGAAAATGAACTATATAGCATGTTGTTTTGCCCATCCATGACAAGAAGTTCGGCCATGGGGGCTCTACGATCAGCTACCTGCCAAAACCAGACTCTATTGATTTCCCCCAATAGGGCACCCCGGTTGGGATTATTCTGATCCACTAAAACACCAATAAATAATCGTGGCAATGAATGTGAAAGGAGCTGTTGATGGAGGAGTGTCTTGCCAGATCTGAGGTGTTTCATCTCTGCTGCGCTCAAATCCGGTGGGTTTTCGATTGGAACCAAGGGAGAAAGGGTCTTGCTTCCTCCATCAGTTATAAGTGTCACACTCACCAAATGTTCTCTCGATTCTTCAGCGAGGAGCTCGGACAAATTTTGTATAGCTTTCTCAGGGTAGCCCTTAAGGCCAGATGCAATCATGTTCATCTCTGCCTGAAAAAGCAACAGCCGCTCATAAATTGATACGGCCATGGCCTTGTTTTCCTGGTGCAGTCTCTCCATACACTGTTTGTTGAGCTGCGTCTTTACAAGGCTGAAAGATAGTAGGCTGAAGCCCACGATCGGTACAAGGGCGCAAATGATAAAGAGTGTGAACACTCGGGTTGCCACCTTGCTTCGCAAAAATTTTGTTTCTATCTTCATGGGTTGACGCTTAAAAAAAGACTCCTGGCACAATCATTCACATGATTCATATCTTGTTGCTGGCCCCCTCATTCATTCTGCTGGACATCACGTTTGAGCCACGGAATTCCCTCTTGATGTTTGAATCGAATCACACCTCCATGCGAGGCTTTGAGATAATACAATGAAAACTTGTATTCTCCTCCATGCTCATCATTATAATATATATTGTATAAGGTTTTTTCATCCTCGATTAATCTCTCTATATCAGTAATATAGCAACTGACAATATGGCTGAGCCTATTTTGAAACGTGACCATTGTGTCCTCGAACTGGAAGGAACAGTTTTCATATTGGGGAACTGACGTTTCCCACACGCCTAATAGTTCTTTGGGCACATCTTTGTCTTTGAACAGTTGACATCCAAAACAAGCAGCAATAGAAAAGATAACTATGATTCTTTCTATTTTCATTTGATCTATTATCCCCTTCGGTGATGTGAACAGTATTTTCACCCTCCTCAATATAAGGGTGATTACATCACTCACTATTCTGAGCCGTAGTTCAATGGATGCACATCCGCTTCCTCCTAAAGAGTAAATCAAGCGAATACATAGGGCTTCAAGCTTCATAACGTGAGACGTTTTAGTACAGATAGGCTTTTCCTATATACATTCCATTATTGGCCCGGATGATATCATCACGGCTAGCCTTGGCAGTAAGGGGCGGTACACTCACACCATCCTTACCCATGCTGTACAGATCAAAGTCTTCATTCAACGGAACAAGAAACCTATCCTTTCTCATTTTTCCCTTTCCCTGAATATTGTTAACACTTAAGTATTGATACGGGTTTCCCCAAGGATCCGTTAAAGCTCCATAGCCTATATCGCCAAGGTTATCCGGCAATTCTCCTTTGTCAATCTCATATGATTGAATCCCTTTATCCAATGTTCGGATATCTACTATGGCTCTCATGCATCTGGCCTGATGGATATGATTTTGGTAGGAGGGAATTGCGATGCCAGATAGGATTGCGATGAGCCCAATGACAACCATAAGTTCCACAAGGGTGAATCCACCACCACCTTCAACTATTCTTTCTTTGGCGACATATTTAAGGAGGGCGCTACTATGGTAAATGAATTGAAAAGGCCTCCTTAAATATGTCAAGAATTTGACTCTCCCTCTAAAATTAATCATCGTTATACACTAGCATGACCTGACGATAAAATTGGCGAACCTCTTATCCCTTGGCCCTCCTCCAGTACAAATGCTACCTCAATACTTACTCAGTGCTGGAATAGCATTAGGTCTCAGCGGGTAGCGATAGAATAGCTGAAACTTCCCAGAGAATGTAAAAAGGGATGCCAACCAGTTACATGAGGCCCTATTAGGTTAAATCAGCAATTAACATGCCAACACCTAACTGTCTTTTTCATTACCCCAATATGAATGGAGACGTTTATGGCGAATAGTAACTATGGACACCCTTTAATAACCCAGCTACCACCTATGTTGTGGGTATGCCGGACGGTAATTAGTCGGAGTAAACCCCCGGCTTTGCCAGGGAGACTCTCAGAGTTTGACATTTTCGGGAATATAAGAAAGCCTCTCATCTGGGGATAAACCGGGACGTCCTTAAATAATAAAATAAGTGGACATACTAAAATGCTATGAGCAAGATGGCCCTATGCCAAGAACAGCCAGATTAGATGCACCCGGAATATTACATCACGTAATAATAAGGGGAATAGAACGCAGGAAGATC
>JAGYMO010000106.1 GCA_018400255.1 Deltaproteobacteria bacterium | reverse complement strand
TTTGTTGGTTTGCTGACCTCATTAAAGGAGCACAATCAACTACTTACATTTTTTTGTCAAGGCCTTCCTCACTTCAAACGCATAATGTGGGATAAAGCTGGGTTGCCGACTTTTCGGCAAAACCATCCAGTTTGAGAAGGTCCTCCACGGACAGGTTATAGAGGTCTGCAATATCCTTCACGATCCCTTTTTGGACCAGGTCTTTTGCGGTCTTATCGCCAAGGCCGTCAATATCCATAGCGTTGCGAGATGCATAGTGAATGATCCTTCCAATCAACTGTGGCGGACAGGAAAGTCCGGCAGGGCAAAAATAGTAGGCACCTTCTTTGAAGACGTGTGCGCCGCAGACAGGGCATCGTTTGGGCATAGAAAATTTTTCTCCTCTTTTCTTCCCGGGTTGTTTCACCCGCTCTATTATTTCGGGGATCACATCCCCTGCGCGCGCGACTCGCACCTTGTCTCCAGGGCGCACATCCTTATTTCTCGCTTCTTCTTCATTGTGGAGCGTGGCACGGCTTATGGTAACCCCGCCAACATTTACAGGCTGCAAAAGAGCCACCGGGGTAAGCATACCCGTTCTTCCCACCTGGACTACGATTTGCTCAAGGCTGGTGACCTCTTCTTTGGGGGGAAATTTCCAGGCAAGCGCCCACCGAGGGCTTCGATGCCTTACGCCCAGAGCCGAACGCTGACCATAATCATCCAGCTTAATGACGATGCCGTCTATCTCATATTCAAGATTATTCCTCTGTTTCGAGAGTTGTTGGTGATAGCTTTTAATTTCCTCGAACGAAGATACCTTTCTATTGTGCGGATTTGTCTTTAAGCCCCATTCAGGAAATTGCTTCAGCACCTCCCAGTGAGAAGAGAAAGTCATGCCCTCGGAGGCGAGGATTTCATAAAATAAGATATCAAGAGGCCTTCCAGCTATCTTGCCCGGATCGAGCTGTCTCATGGTGCCTGCGGCAGCATTCCGGGGATTGGCAAAGGGTTCATCACCCCGTTCAATCCGCTCCTTGTTCAACTGTTGAAACCCCTGTTTTCGCATAAAGACCTCACCGCGAACAGAAAGAAACGAGGGTATTGCCTTTCCATCCCGGAGATGCATGGGGAGGGTTTTGATGGTCTTAAGATTCTCTGGAATATCCTCTCCGGTTTCACCGTTTCCTCTCGTGGCCCCGTATTGAAAGCCTCCATGTTCATATACGATTTCCACGGAAAGTCCGTCAAATTTTGGCTCAAGCAGGTAGGATATCTTCTTTTCATTCGTATTGCGGCTGATAAAGCGATGAAACTCTTTCGCCTCCGTTTCATCCAGTACCGACTTCAGACTGAGCATCACCTTGGAATGCTTGACCTTCTTAAACTTCTCCATGGGCTGGCCGCCTATCCGGCGTGTGGGTGAAGTGTTAGTCTGGAGTTCGGGGTATGCCTCTTCTAGTTTCTGAAGACGGTAAAAGAGCTTGTCATAAACGGCATCCGAGATCTCGGGCTGATTCTTCACATAATAGAGATAATCGTGGTACTCAATGCCTTCCCGAAGGGCCTTGACCTCTTCTCGGGCCTCTTGCTTGGTCATCTTATTAAGATCTTTTTTGAAATCAGTTTTTGGGTTTTTCTTAAAGTTCATGATGGGAATCGACTGTGATGCCTATCTTGTTGATTAGCAAATTTTTAGGAATGCAACTAAAACCAATTCAAAAATTTTCCCAATACCAGCTAATCGCCCTTTTTGGAAAACAACCCCTTTGTCTTAAGGGAGTTAATGCAGCTAAAAGGAATATTTTTTTCCTACTAATAATGAAATTACATACGAATAATGATAAAATGGAATACTCTTAATGAAGTAATTCGAGGATAAGAAGGATGTAGCCTAAAAACAGAATTTGTATTTGTCTAGAAAGCCTCCAAATGCTCATTGCTCTTATTTTCCCCTTTAAAATTATGCTGCTCCGAGTCTGAAAAAAATAAAGTAACTGTGTTTTTTTCATTCCAAAGGATTTAGAAAATATTGGAATAATATGGTAATGAGGTAAAAGGCCCAAATTAAGAGAAGGTTTTGTAAACCGGACCAGCTATAGAAAAATGCTTCCCGCTTCACAATACAACGGTTTCAATGGTCTGCTCATTTAATATCCCGTTTGCCCCAACACCTTAATTACGACACCACTATAAAATTATAAAATGTACACCATCTTTTTCGTACAAATAGGTCTTTTGCCTCATTTTGACCAGTAAGGTTTGCTTATAATATATGTTTAGTAACATGAATCTCAGCCCCTTGTCCATCCCGGTGATGCGGTGACGCATTAAGTATAAATATGTTTTCTTTGATATGAAAAATCAAAAAAATAGGAGACTATGTTTATCCTGGAGCTAATTTTTGCTGCATGTATTTCCTTGGTTCTAAGCGGCCTATTTGTGCTTGCAACACGAAACCGGACCCGTAGAACTGGTTTCCTCTGGCTTTCCTTGATTATCTTTCTAGCTACATGGGCCGGTGGTATATGGCTCAAACCCTTTGGCCCATCCTTGTGGGGAATCCATTGGCTCGGGTTCCTGGTAGCCGGGCTATTTGTATCAGCTATACTTGTCATTGCTACGCCGAATCGAGCCCCGAAAGGTCGGCGCGAGACCCTGGACATGCTTGAAAAGGTCGCACGTAACCGAGAGTTGGATCAGATCACCTACCTTACTTTGGGGACTTTTTTCTGGGTTCTTCTGGCGTTCTTGATCATCGCAATTATGTTTCGCTATATGCTGTAAAAGGAAATAATCTATGAATAACAATCAAAAAATACCGACACAAAAACCACTGAACTGGACTAGATTGCTATGGTATTTGCTCGTAGGTATTTTAATCATCAATATATTCCGGATGCTTACGCATCCTAATTATCTGGAACTTTCCTATTCCGATTTCAAAAACCAGGTGGACCAGGGGAAGATATCACAGATAACAATTAAAGGTGACAAGATTATGGGGAGTTTTAAACAGCCCATGAGACAAAGCAGCGAAGGCAAAGCTTCCGGCCAAGAGGCCATTAAA
>JAGYMO010000105.1 GCA_018400255.1 Deltaproteobacteria bacterium | reverse complement strand
ATCTGTGTTCATCTGTGTTCATCTGTGTAAATCTGTGGCCTGAAGAATTTTTTAAAATTTCAAAAGCCTGCAAATCCTTAACATCATGAAACTTAAGAATCTTTAACCTCGACGTACGCCCGGATACGATCTTTATGCGATCTTTTGAAATTTTTAAACGTTTTGACAAGAAGGTTACAAGATCCTTATTAGCTAATCCCTCTATGGGTGCGGCCTTTACCTTTACCTTTAATGAGTCCCCTTCCATGCCTACTATCTTATTGACAGATGAACGGGGCACCAGCTTGACCTTTAGAACAAGGTCATCCATTAACCGGCACCAAGTTGGACTGCAAATTGAATTAGACTTTGGACTACGAAGGCTTGAAGAAATATAATAGCAAGAATAACTATAATTGGCGAGAAGTCAAATCCACCAAAGCTAATAGGCAACCTCCTTCGAATACTGTAGAGAACCGGTTCGGTCACACTATATAAAAATCTAACAATAGAATTATATGGATCTGGGTTAACCCAAGAGATTATTGCCCTTCCAATTATAATCCACATATACAGGGTTAAGGCAATATTTAATATTTTTGCGATAGCGACTAGAAAATTAGATAATACAAACATATATAATCTCAAGATAAATTGTGATGTTAAAGCAGGCCATAAGCCGGGTTCTGTTCCTCGTATCTGTCGCCATCTGCGAGGTGACGGTCATTCATCTGTCCTCAATATTACTATTGAGGTAAAGCGACCTACCCGGGAGCTTGGGCGAGCAGCCCTTAGATGCCCCTCTACTTGGTCTTGCTCCAGGTGGGGTTTGCCATGCCTTCAGTGTCGCCACTGAAGCGGTGAGCTCTTACCTCGCCTTTTCACCCTTACCCTAAACTTTCTATGAAAATTCAAGGCGGTATATTTTCTGTGGCACTTTCCTTCTCGTTACCGAGACTGGGTGTTGCCCAGCACCTTGCCCTGCGGAGCCCGGACTTTCCTCCATTCGCCATCTAAGCCGAAACGCGGCCTTTTACGAACAGCGACCATCTGTCCTGCTTTAACATCTAAATTACTAAGGATATTGTAGACTATGATTCTTTAGCTCCCCCCCAATAAATAATTCTATTACAGTTAGGGCAGCTCTGGATTGAATTCGTCTTAATTAAGTCATTATACTGCTGAGGAGGAATGCCTAAATGACATCCAGAACAAACACCATCCCTGACTTGAACCACAACCTCATTCTTTAAATTTAATCTTAACCTATTATACATATTTAATAAATCTTTATCAACCTTATCAGATAATTTGCTTCTTTTGTCATTGAGAGTTTGTTCTTCTTGATCCAGTTCTTTCCCTTTATTTATAAATTCGTTTTTCCTTATTTTGTATTCTTTCTCATTCCTCTCCCACCTTAAGCTACCCTCTGAACATTCCTTCTCCTGGATCTCAATGTCTTCCATACATTTTATCACCTTTTCTTCCTGTTCAGCATTAATTTCTTTGATTTCTTCTATCTCTTTTAAAATCGCCTGGTATTCCTTGTTCGATTTAACTTCATTCAACCTTAACATGCTTTTTTTAAGTTTTACCTCTGTTTCCTCTAATTCCCTTTCCGTATTCCTCAATTCAGCTTTAAGTTCTTTAAGCGTAATCTGGTCCTGCTCAGTAGTAACTTTTAAAACATTAAATTCCTCCTCTAGTCTCTTCATATCAAGAGGGGTCTGCCTTTTTTCTATTTTTATCTGATCAAGCCGGATATCCATTGATTGCAGCTCTAAAAGAATATTGAGTCGTTCATCCACATTAACACCTTAGGTTACCTTCAATATACAAAATGAGAGGGCGTCCTCCCTTCAGGAGCGCCCTCTTTTCTGTATAATATAATCTGAAATATCTATCCCGCGAGACATCTCATTTTTGTAACTAAATACTTAATGGGCCCACCTGGCCTCGAACCAGGGACCTACCGGTTATGAGCCGGTGGCTCTTCCAACTGAGCTATGGGCCCTACTTCTTATTCGGTCTATGCTAACTGAAATAAAATTAATATGTCAAGAAAATAAATCCTAAAATTCACTCATCACTTAAAATATATAAAAAGGCGTTTTATCAACTAAAAATGCTCCATTATATCTTTTCGTCCTGCTAAAATAATAAAAGAAGCCGCTCTATATCCACTGTATGGCAAGAAATAAATCATTTTTACCTTTTAATGCCTATTGCACCATTGGCCTAATGCTCAATATAATCCTCAACAAAATTTTCTAATATTTTTCTTCTCTTGGGATGCCTTAATTTCCTTAATGCCTTGGCCTCTATCTGCCGTATTCTTTCTCTTGTAACATTAAACTCTCTGCCAACCTCCTCGAGGGTATGATCAGATTTCTCTCCAACGCCAAACCTTTTTCTCAATACCTTTTCCTCCCTTGGCGTTAATGTAGTCATAATCTTTCTTGTCTGCTCACTTAAGGCGAACTTTGTAACCGCTTCGGCTGGTGACATTATTTTTTTGTCCTCTATAAAGTCTCCCAAATGGCTATCTTCCTCTTCACCTATAGGTGTTTCTAATGAAATAGGCTCTTTTGCTATCTTCAAAACCTTTCTCACCTTTTCCAAAGGGAAACCCATCTTCTCTGCTATTTCCTCTGGCCTTGGCTCCCTGCCATACTCTTGCACAAGACTACGAGATATTTTAATGAGCTTATTTATTGTCTCTATCATATGCACAGGTATCCTTATTGTCCTGGCCTGATCAGCAATTGCCCTTGTTATTGCCTGTCTTATCCACCAGGTAGCGTATGTACTGAACTTGTAACCTCTCTGATACTCAAATTTGTCAACAGCCTTCATCAGCCCTATATTGCCTTCCTGGATAAGATCAAGAAACTGAAGTCCCCTATTTGTATATTTTTTGGCAATACTGACTACCAGCCTAAGGTTTGCTTTTATTAACTCATTCTTCGCGGCCTCTGCCTTTCTTAGGCTCCTGCCTACTTCCTCATTTAATGTCTTCAATTCATCCAAATCTATGTTTGTGCTGCACTGCATTTTGTCAATACTTAGCATGAGTTCTTTCATCTTTTGCACCAGGGATGAGAGTTCTTCTTTATCCAGATTTAATTCCCCAGAATTCGATCCACCTTCCTCGCTAATCAATACGTCATCAAGGCAGTCCTCTAAATAAGAAAGGGTTTTTCCGCCTGTCTTTAAAAGGCAAGCAGCGAGATCTCTTTCCAATTCTTCCCAATAGCCAAACATTTCCTTAAATGTATCAACTATTCTCTGAATATGCACTTTCTCGAGTTTAAAGGACTTCATCAAATCAAGCATTTCTTGCTGTTTTTGTTGGATAAAAACCTGTAATTCTCGTCTTTTATCAGGATTCTCACAACGTGCTAATTCCTTATAAAGATCACATGCTTCATCATCTAATGCCTCCATCTGATGAATAATCTTGAGCAAATAATCCTTTTTTTGGCCAATTTTATGGAAGTTATACTCATCCTCTATATCGTTAACTATATCCCTCACCTTATACTTTCCGATTTCTAAATCCCTTCCCAGGCCTAACATATATTCAATTCCAACTCGACATCGAATTGAGGCCTCTAATATCCTATTTTCACCTGCCTCAATTCTTTTTGCAATATCTACCTCCCCTTCCCTGCTCAAAAGAGAAACAAGTCCCATTTCCCTCAAATACATCTTTACAGGGTCATATGTTCTCGAGGAAAATTCTTCTCTAACCTCTTTGAATAAACCCTCCTTTTCTTTAACCCCAACATCAGTTTTCTCAAGTTTCTTGCGTTTTTCAGCCTTTCCGCTGTCGAATTCACTGACTACCCTGATATTCATATCTTCAAACATCTGCAGAAGATCATCGATCTCCTCCGATGATATTATCTCATCAGACAAGTCCTCATTTAGTTCCTGATAGGTAATGTATCCCTTGTCCTTACCTAGATTAATTAATCTCCTTAAATTAATATCATCGTCGTTTTTTGTCATATATATCCTCCTAAATGAAGGGTTAATTCCTTTTGTTGCGTAAGTCAAGTCCCTGTTTTTCTTTTATTAAGTGATTTATCGCCTCAATATTGCCCTCAGCCCTTGCACGGCTTATAGATTGAGAAATTCTCATTTTGCTTATTTTATTTAAAAATTCACCTACTGCCTGGTCAACTATGTCTTTATCATATGGATTAGAAATTAAGGCTACCCTTAGCTGTTCCCTTGTAATAGGATCATCAAGGAATTCCTCAACCTCATATAAGCTGCCTTTAAATGGAAATTTCTCCATTAAGACCTTTATTATCTTAACTATATTCTTATCGGAAACAATTAACTCCCATTGCTGATCTCTAAAATTATCTATTTTCTCAGGGTAGTGTGCCAAAAGTTTAAGAAACTGGAGGTCAGATCCGTATTTTTTTGTATCCAGGACAGATACAAGTCTGTCTTTAAATTCATTTAGGCCTGAGCCTTTTTTTAGCTTACGCTCGTCGAGTCTCAATTCCTCCCAGATTTCACCTTCATCTATGCCCGTCTTTTCTGAGAACAGGTGTATGTATAAAAACTTGGCAGTTCTATCCTCTAATTCCATAAAGATTGGCAATACATCCTTAATCAATCTAATTCTTCCATCAACACCCGGCTCTTCGTTAGCTAATGCCTGATCAAGGTAAAAATCAAAAATAGGTATTGAATTTCCTAAAAGCTCATCGAATTTCGTTATTCCATACTTGTTTATAAAACTGTCTGGATCCTCGCCTCCAGGAAGAACAAGAACCTTCGCGGAAAGGTCCTCATTTAAGAATAATGGAAAACTTTTTAAGGCAGCCTGTTTTCCAGCATCATCAGAATCAAACAAAACTATTACCTTTTTTGCGTAGCTCTTTAGTCTTCGCACCTGATCCGAGGTAAGGGCCGTCCCTAAAGTAGCGACTACATTTGTAACCCCATGCTGTCTAAGGGCCAGTAAATCCATATATCCTTCCACTATTATAGAAAAACCCTTGGTCCTCACATCCTTATATGCGCTATCAAGACCATATAAATATCTCCCTTTATGGTATAATGGTGTATCTGGTGAATTTAAATATTTAGGCAATGAATTATCCAGCACTCTCCCCCCAAATCCTATAATCTGATGATTTAAATTAAAAATAGGAAAAATAATCCTACCCCTGAACCTGTCATAATAGCCATTGGTAGTATTAGAAACTATAAGGCCGGCCTTTGCCGCTTTATCAAGAGGAATATCCTTTCGTTCCAAAAAAGTGACCAGGCCATCCCAACTATTTACTGCATATCCAAGTCGAAATTTAGAGATTGTATCCTGGGATAGCTTTCTCTCAGAAAAGTAATCACGGCCAGGTTTGCCGACAGGCCGTTTAATTAAAACATCATGAAAATACCTGCCTGCTAATTCATTTATCTCAAATAAAAACTCAATGAGATCAGATTTTTTTCTGTTACCAGGTGAATTGTTATACTCAGGTAATGAAACATTGTATTGCCGTGCGAGATCCTTCAACGCCTGAGGGAAAGTGAGATTGTGGTATTCCATCCAAAAATTAAAAATATCACCCCCCCTTCCGCAACCAAAGCAGTGATAGATCTGTTTTTCTTGGCTGACTGTAAAAGAGGGTGTTTTTTCAGAATGAAATGGGCATAACCCTATATAGTTCTGCCCTTGCTTTTTTAGCTGCACATATTGACCAATGACCTGAACAATATCTGCCGCCCTTCTTATTTCTTCTTTCTTATCTGAAAAATCCATACACAAATCATCTGAAGCTAATTAAAGTTGTGATCAAGGTATTCAAAACGCATACTTTACAGTAACCCCGCCGGCTATACCTGTTATTTCCCTTAAAGCTGCACGACCGTATAGCCATCACTTCCACCATCTGTATCCCCGGGTATAAGACTTTTTACAAAATGATTTTCCTTTAAATGTTCCCTAATAGCCCTTTTTAAAACCCCCAAACCCATGCCATGAATTATCTTAACGCTGGAATACCCATGAACTAAGGCCTTGTCTATTAAGGTATCCACCAATGGAATTGCTTCATCAACAGTGTGCCCAACAATATTTAACTCTTTTTTAGCCTCTGGTGGGCTGCACAAAGACCACGGCCTTTCTTTTCCTTTATTTCTCCCTGATTCATTATCATCTTGTATCGGGGATAACTCGGACAAATCAACGGCAAGTTTCACATTTCCCATTAAAATCTGGACCTTGGAAGACCGTTCATCAATGCCAATTACTCGCCCTGTTTTTTTCAGTTTTCTATAAAAAACATCCTGCCCAACATTTACCTCTGAGCATCCAATAGAAGGTTCTTCTCTCCTAAGCCCTTGCAAATTTTCAACTATCTTCTTTTTTGTCTCAGTATATTTTTTGGTCGCCGCAAACTGTCCTGAGGCTCCTTTCTCTTTAATTAAGGTTATCGCCTCACCAAATTCAGTTTTTGCCTCGCTCAATACCTTTACCATCTCTTGTTCTTTATGGATAAGCAACTCATCTATCTGCCCTTTTAATCGACCCTCCTTTTCCTCTAATTCTCTTTTTAAGCCCTCGTACTCCTGCCTTTTGATTTCAACTACCTCTTTTTCCAGCTTGAGATCCTTCATCACCCTGGATAAATCTTCCATCATTGATTGGAGTCTGCCCTTATCCTCTCCAAGATAGTTGACAGCGCCATCTATAATCTCTTTTTTTATGCCCAAATCTATAGCTGTATCAATAGCATGGCTGACTCCCGGCGCCCCCCGAGTTAATCGAAATGTTGGTTTATTATTCTCTATGTCAAACTCAACCGATGCGTTTTGGGCCTTCTTATTGATAAAACCATATTCCTTTAAAATCTGGTAGTGAGTAGAAATCGCTGTCAAAGAGCCTTTTTCTGAAAGGTAATCCAGAACTGCCATGGCAATAGCCGTACCCTCATCAGGGTCCGTCCCTGATCCAAGCTCATCCAATATTACGAGCGAATTTTCCGTTGCCTGGTTTGTTATTTTTTTTAGATGCTCCAATCTAGCAGAAAAGGTGCTCAGGCCTGATGATATATCCTGTTCATCTCCAATATCTGCCAGTATATTACTAAAAACACCCAAAACACTGCCTTCACTGGCAGGTATGTGCATTCCTGCCTGAGACATAAGCGCCAACAGGCCCATAGTTTTCAATCCAACTGTTTTGCCACCCCTGTTAGGGCCTGATATGATAAGTGTATTTTTATCGGAACTTATATCTACATCTATGGGTACCACCCCTCTTAGCCTCCCCCCTGTATCGTCACTTCGGGGTTCAAGGTTCAATGAAAGAAGAATTGGATTATACGCACCTATGAGATAAAACCTTTTATCTGAGGTAAGTACAGGTCTTATTCCACCAATGGCCTTGCTAAATTCCGCCCTTGCAAAAATTCCATCAATCTTGCTCATGCTATTTAGACAGGCAATCAGGTCATGGGAAAAAGTTGATACGAGCCCTGTGAGTTTTTTTAGTACCTTTCTCTCCTCCTCCTTTTCTCTCTCTGTTAATTCTACTAAATGGTTATTTTCCTCTATTGCAGATAAAGGTTCAAGAAAACAGGTGGAACGACTCATGGAATATCCATGAATGATTCCATTCACATGGCTTTTTTCTTTAGTTCTAACAGAAATTATATAGCGACCATCCCTAATGGATATAAGGCTATCATCACTAAACTCAGGTGCTTTTAGTATATCATGCAGCCGTTTATCTATATCAGCCCTCAAAGTTGCCCTTTGAGACCTTAAGGAAAAAAGGGCTGGGCTTGCCGAATCAGAAATAGAGCCATCCTCTGTAATTGATTTTCCAATCTCCTGTAAAACGTCATGACATGTTGGGATAGTGCCGGCTATTTCTGCCATGTATGGACATAAATCTTTGTGCTGCAAAAGCCATTTTTTAACCTTATCAGAAATACTTATAAGATTATGAATGGACAAAAATTCCTTTACCTCAAGGCATGTTCCTTCTATTGAGGCCTTTTGCATTGCTGGCCTTATATCGGCCAAGCTTGATAAGGGTACAAATCCTTTTACAAGCAGAAGCTCTTTCATCTCAGAAACCAGCCTCTGTTCAGCCTCAACATTTTCTAAATTATTTAAGGGTTTAAGCGAAAGACAATCTAAACGCCCCAAGGGCGATGCAGCATATTTTGATAAGATATCGAGCAGCCGGTAGTACTCCAGTACCCTTATTGAGTATTCTATCATATGGGTTTTAAAGTATTTCTACCTTTTTAAGGTTTAGGCCAAGGGGGGCAGCTCTTTTGCATCAATACGCAAAGATGCGAGAAATACCCTTTCTCGCCGAATTCACCACATGTTTAATAGAATGAAAAGTCTTTAAAAGACTTTAGAACCTCTATAGTAATACTATGAAAACATGTCATAACCGTTCACGGGTTCAGCGTTCTGCCCGCCACAAAAACGGCGGATAAAG
>JAGYMO010000104.1 GCA_018400255.1 Deltaproteobacteria bacterium | reverse complement strand
CTCGTATCTTTTTAAGGATATCATCAACTGGGAATTCATTACCAAGGATGGATTTCAGGGATTTTTTAAGTCCTTCTGTGTCATTTTTTCTTAAAAATTCAGCTACATCGGCCCCTGCAAGCTTCTCAAATACCTCCTTTTTTTGGGTCGGTGTCCTGTTCGAGGCGAGGATTTTTTTCCTTAGTACACCCATTATATCCAATGCTGTGCCATATTCTTTACCATACATGGACTCGAGCCGCCTTCTTATCCTTTTTGCCAGGGCAGGGCTTTTGCCCCCTGTGGATATTGCTATATGAAGCTCGCCCCTCCTTACGACAGACGGCACAATGAAGCTGCAGTCATCCGGCTGATCAACGGCGTTAATCAGGACCTTGCTTGCTTTTGCCATCAGGGAAACCTCCCTGTTAACATCATGGTCGTCTGTTGCCGCTATAGCCATAAACGCGTCTTTCATCTGTTCAGGTATTTCATTATATTCCAGTCTTTTTATGGTCTTTTCGGTGACGAGATCATTCAGGTATGGGGTGAGGTTATTGGCGCAGATAGAGATCCGGCAGTCGTAGGTAAGGAGGTTTTTTACCTTACGCTCGGCCACCAGGCCGCCGCCGACGATTATAATCTTGCGATCTTTTATGTCGAGAAATACGGGGTAGTAGGGCATGGTCAATTATTTTTTTGAAATTTGAAATTCGTAAATTGAAGCTCGGAAATGAATTCTAACAATTATAAAAAAGGGATATTACATATTTATCCCAGTTTCCAGTTTCCAGTTTCACATTTCTTTCCTTATAAAAATGTTCACTAATTGATTGCTAATGGCTAAATGCTAATGGCTAAGCGCACAGGTCGAAATTGTTTGTTTGCATGTATTTAATAAGCGCCTACACATACCTGTCTGCTGTTTCGTTAATGAACCTGTTGATTTCATCTGGCCCTCTGTCCGATAGTTCACGCAGGAATTTCTTTATCTTGTAGTAGGTTATATCATCACGATACAGGTCATCCGTGGACGAATAGAGGCCGCCGCGCCTGCCAAGCCTGTAGATAACCTTATCATCTTCAGGCAGTTCCTGGTATTTCCTTATAACAGTGAGCATGGCATCTTTGTCCCCCGGCATCTTTCCGGATATCTCCTCAAGCAGGTTCATTATATGATCACTTGCGATAAAGCTGGTTAACTGATCATCCATGTTCTCAATAAACACCCTTATTTCCTCCACAACCTCATCATCTGTCATCATATTAAAGGAGCCGTCAACAATCTTTTGATAGAGGGGTGTACGTGTTGGAACCCTGAGGCTTCGCAGCCTTATATAATGAGGATTAATGTCGTTGAGCACCCTGGCCGTTTCTATGGCATGCTCCCGCCACATTGCCTGCCCGCCCAAACCTGGCATGATATACTCAGACAGCGACATACCTGACTCTATTACCTTTCTGCCGGCATCTACATGCTGGGCCGGTGTAACACCCTTCTTTATAAGCTTTAACACAGGGCCGTAACCGCTTTCAAGTCCGATATGAATTCGGTCAAGACCTGCCTCCTTTATCTCTTTTACCTCTGAAAGGGATTTTCTGCTCACTGTCCTTGATCGTGAATAGGTTGTTACCCTTTCTAACTCTGGAAATTTCTCCCTCAAAAATCTCAGGCACTCGGCAAGATCCCCGGTCTTCATTATCAGGTTATCGGCATCCTGAAGGAAGCATGCCCTGGTATCGTAGTAAAGCCATATAGCCACACTCTGGTAGCTATAACTATAATCGGGGCTGTTTACAATGCGGTTAATAACATCATCTGTTATGGCTCCATCTTGGCCCATCCTCAGTGAAAGGTCCTTTATATCGTCAGAGCAATCTTTTGCTATCTGGATATCCCTCTTTATTTCCTCTATCCCTCTAAATGAAAAGGTATCATTTTTGTATACAGGGCAGAATAAACACTGGTTCCAGGGACAGTTACGGGTAAACCTTAATAGCAGGCTTTTTGCCTCGTTAGGGGGCCTTATCGGCCCCTGTTCAAAATGTAATGTCTTGTTCATAGCTCTCTTGTCTGTTTTTAGATACATAGTACAAAGGTTACAATTTAATGGTTACCTATCATTTATAGTTTTATTATAATCACCTGATACAATTTTTCAAATATTTATTCTATTACCGGCAGTCTTGCGAGGTAAAAGACGAGGGCTTTAAAAAAACAATCCTCTTTTACCCTGTTCTGTAAAAATTGTCATGTTATTACGGTTTATCAAAAAGACTATTTCGATATATATGGTAACCATTCAGGTTTTAGGTTGAAGACTAAAGACTG
>JAGYMO010000103.1 GCA_018400255.1 Deltaproteobacteria bacterium | reverse complement strand
TATTTGGCGTAAACTTGACCTTCCTTCACCGACCCTTCGAGTTTTAATATTCATTGACAAATCAATATGTTGGATCACATACGGGTGCGCTTATACAGTATGGCATGAAGTTTGGATATACATAAGTACAACGCTTGATTGTGTTAGACAACAGACAGGCCTGAGAGATGTCTGAATGTGGGAATATACCGTAAATCTTTGATAGGACTTTTACTGAGAGGAGGTCTCTCGTGATTATCATAAGGATTATTATGGAGGCGCTCATGGAAAAACGAACGGAGATGATGCAAACGCTTCTCTCCATGATTGAGCCAGCGCAAAGAGAGAAGGGGTGTCTGAGTTATGACGTCTTTTGTGGCCTGGAAGACAATCACGTTTTCAACCTGATCGAGGAGTGGAAAACCCGTGAGGATTTTGATCGTCATATACGGTCTGAAAGATTCAGTGTCTTGCTCGGGACAAAGAGCCTCTTAGCCAAACCGTTGGAAATAAAAATCCATACAGTCTCACATTCAGAGGGGACAGAGCTCGTCAATGCCCTCAGGGGCAAGGCAGAGTCAATAAGGAATGTCTAAAAAGAAAGGAGTCTATCTATGTCGCGGGCTACTAATCCGGGAGGTCTACAGAAGGGTCCATCAGGCCATCCCAAAATGAACAAGGATAATTTTGATATGCGAAGGGAGGGAGAGCCTATGAGAGTACTGCTGATTTATCCCGAGTATCCGGACACATTCTGGAGCTTTAAGCACGCCCTGAAGTTTATTCACAAAAAGGCGGCCTTGCCTCCGCTGGGTCTTTTGACAATAGCAGCGATGCTGCCCAAAGAATGGTCAAAGAAGTTAGTTGATGTGAATGTGGTAAAACTCAGTGAAAAAGACCTGGCGTGGGCTGATTATGTTTTTATCAGCGGCATGGTTGTGCAAAGAGCATCGGCACATGAAATCATTGCCAGGTGTAAAAAGGCGGGCGTTACAATCATTGCTGGTGGGCCGCTCTTCGCCACCGAATATGATCAATTTATGGATGTAGACCATTTTGTACTCAATGAGGCCGAATTGACGCTGCCCCCTTTTTTGGCAGACCTGGAGAAGGGATGCGCTCAGCACATCTACGAAACATCCGAGTTTTGCGACATGCGAGAAACACCTACTCCTCTGTGGGAGTTGATCAATTTGAAGCATTATGCCTCCATGCCCATCCAGTTCTCTCGAGGATGTCCATTCAACTGTGAATTCTGTAATGTAACTGCATTATTCGGGCATCGTGTACGTATGAAAGCAGCCGAACAGATTATTGCCGAGCTGAACGGAATTTACGATCAAGGGTGGCGTGGGCCCGTCTTTTTTGTGGATGACAACTTTATCGGCGACAAAAACTATTTGAAGCATCACCTTCTGCCGGCACTCATCCAATGGCAGAAAGGCAAGAAGGAAATACCTTTTAATACGGAGGCCTCGGTCAATCTGGCCGATGATGAGCCTCTGATGGAGATGATGGTTAAAGCGGGGTTTGACGCGGTCTTCATCGGTATAGAAACGCCCAATGAAGAAAGCCTTGCTGAATGCAATAAGCTGCAGAACAAGAACCGTGACCTGCTGGAGAGTGTAAAGCGCATACAGCGCGCTGGACTGCAAGTGACAGGAGGCTTCATTGTGGGATTCGATAGTGACGAACCTTCCATCTTTCAGCGGCAGATTGAGTTTATCCAACAGAGCGGTATTGTCACGGCTATGGTTGGGTTACTCAATGCTCCTCCCGGCACCAGGCTTTATAAGCGAATGAGAGAGGAGGGTCGCCTAACCGAGTTTACCTCCGGTGATAACGTAGATGGCACAACAAATATCCTTCCTAGAATGGGGCTCGATATATTGCGCGAAGGATACGAAAATTTAATGCAGTACATCTACTCACCCAAGCAATACTATAAACGAGTGATGACCTTTCTCCGGGAGTATAAGCAACCAAGGGTGAGAATCCCTCTGGATTTTCAACGTCTGCTGGCAGTCTTACGTTCAAGCATCCGCCTGGGTATTTTTGGAAGGGAGCGATTCCAGTATTGGAAAATCATGTTCTGGACTCTTTTTCGCCGACCAAAAATGCTCCCGCTGACTATTACGCTTGCGATCTATGGCTATCATTTCCGCAAAATCTGCACATTGAAGATTACGCAGTGAGGCGGAAGGGCATTCAGTAAAGAATCTCCATAGGGGAAAAACGGTCAGGCACTCTGGCCGAGACAGATGACCTCATCCACCTCAATGGTGGCAAGGTCATCGTAGGCAAAAATATCACACTATAATTCAAGGAGGTATTATCAATGAAAGCAGAAACTCAAGGGAAAATTAAGTATGGCGTTTGGGGTCTTGTGTGTGGGGCAGTTATCGCAATGATTATCGGTTTTGCATGGGGGGGTTGGACAACCTCCGGCACGACCAAAACGATGACCAAAGAAGCGGTCTTGGCTAGTCAGGCGGCGATCTGCGTCGCCCAATTTATGCAGGACCCGAACCATGAGGAGAAACTTAAGGAATTAGAGAAAATAGATTCATGGAAGAGGGCTGAGTTCATCGAAAAGGGTTGCTGGGATAAAATGCCCGGACAGGAAAAGGCTGACTATGCTGTAGCCCGAGCATGCGCCGATGGGCTTGAACGTCTCATCAAAAAATGAGTTTGGCTGTTATAAGGTAACCCATAGGTTGTTTTATATGGGTCACCTTTTTCAATAGAAAAGGCTTGGTTGCTTTACTCGTTTCACATCTCTCTCATTCTGCCGGGAATCGCAGCTTTAGTCATCCTTGGGAGAATCTTAGACGTGGAAAACTTTCTTGGTACGGACTTTACAGCGAATGCGGGAGCCTTGAGGCCATATTATGAATTATGGGTAATGTTTGAAAACAGAATTTTTGAGGGGAAAAGGAGTTCCGATGGGAGACAAAGGAAAAAGAGATAAGGGCAAACGAGAAGAACAGAAAAAAGGCAAGTACACACTAAAGGAGAAGCGGAAGCAAAAAAAAGAAAAAATTAAATCTGATTGAGAAAATGGAAGGTAAATGTAAAACAAAAATTCAACTCATAAGTATGGTGGGAAAAGATTTTCTCTCCAATCCATTACCAGGGATAGAAAAATGATCATTAAGGCCGGTTGAAAAAGAACAACGGCCGTGGCACTATACATATTAAGATCTAGTCTACAAGAAAGGAGGCGAGAACATATGGAAATATCCGCATTGATTATCTCAATTATTGCGTTAGTGATAGCCTTTTTGGCCTATCACAAGGCAGGAGGGATAGTTGGTTTGAAGAAACAGACTGAGGTCCTCACGAATGTGGGCGATACCATTGTCAAGGCCAGCGACTCCCTGCGTGACAAGACAGCCAATATATTGGATAAAATGGAGGGGGCTGTCAGGGCAACCGAAGAGGACAAGGGAAAGCAAAAGGCCAAAAAAGAACAAGAAACCGTGTGAGCAGGAAAAAGCCAAAGGGTGAACAGACAAACAGGAGTAAGGGGAGGAGAAGAAGGATACTGTCCCAAAGGGTGGCGTGAAGTAACCGTAACTCAAAAGGGCTTGGTTGCAACGCTCTGATTTTCTTTGTTTCCCAACCTCTGTGCCACTCCTCGCTCAAGCGACATGATGATAGCAGGTACAAGAAGCTGACCGTTAATCGAGAGAGAAATGAGGTGAGATGGTTTTTTGTCCCATGAGAGGCTGAGCATTTTGCCTTTAGGCCTTTAATTTATTGGGTTGGATAGAAGAATTCCTCTCAATCGTTTTCCTTTAGCCTTTAACCATGTGACTGCCAATCAAATTGCTTTGTGAATCTCTAGACTGAAACATCATATTTTTGATGATTTCTTACCGAATGCAATCTGTTAAATTCAAGGTGGATTCAGTAGGTTCAGCAAGTCTCAATTTATCGCATGTTTGTGCCGCGATTCGACAGAGTCCAGAATCTTTAAAACTATTGAATCCATCTAATCCTAAAAATTTGTGACATCTCGCCTGTGCACATGCCCTGCGTTTTTTAATCCCTGAGGCATTCTTTTCATTACAGGTTTCCCTTTTCCTGTGGCAGGGTTCTTATATCGCGGGTTTGGGTGCGGATTTCTGTCAGGGCTGGATATACGGTTTATTTGGCTTAGCATGTATGCCCCTTTTACATGTTCCAATACTATGCAGACACACCCCGGTAGTTCGCCTATTTTCATGGCCTAAAATTCGCTGAATGGCGCTAATCGGTAAACTGTTTCCGTCTTTGATTGATATGGTCTACGGCGCAGGCTCCCAATTTAATCGAAAGAATTCCTCGCAGCCTTGCCGCGGGGTATTTCATTTAGAAACCCTTACTCATTCTTCCATATCCCTAAGGTGGAAGCTTGAAGAGGTTGAGCTTTGGCCCTTTATTTTTGTGATATCCTTGGCTATGAAAAGCCATCGTCCAAATATCCACAAACCTGGCTTGATCCTGAATGCCGGATTGCTGGGGATCTTGACTTTAGCCCACAGTGGGGTAGTAAGGGGCTTTTTATCCATGGGGTTGCGAAGTGCAGCGAACAGACACATGACCTGGTCTGGTCAGAGAAGAAAAGGTTTTAGGACGAGATATTGGTTTAACGTGTTAAGGCGAATTTAAGGATTTAGAATAAATTTATTACAAGTTGTTGGATAAAATCGCCTCTATGCTTTATGGGCAAAAAAAGCCCTGGGGCAGTTTATCTTCAATGGAAATTTTTGCTATCTATCTCAATACGCTTTGCTATAGGGTCGGCTAAAGAGGTATCTGGAAATCAGTTATAATTTTCTCCTGTAGCTTGACTCTATTTTCTAGCAATTGGAACAAAGATATAATACTGCCCTTTTAGATTCCATGTTGGTGAAAAATAGTAATCAAAGGCCTACCACTCTGGGCCTTCTGATATGCCGTCACCTGAACCAGGCGCAGGACCCCTGCCGGGTTTTTCATCGTTTGGCCAATTATCTTCCCATCCAGAACCATCTGGATTGCCATCACCTGAGTTAGGCGCAGGCCCTCGAGACTGTTCATTAATGTTTTCATTCAGCCATTGATTGCTCAATCCTGAATCGTCGGCAATAAAATGACCTGAATGAGGTAAAGGACCTCTTTGCCCTTTAGCCATAACTCCCGTAAAAGAGATGGAAATAACTATAAGAGACAGCAAAGAAATTATTAATGCTTTTCTCATTTTTTACTTACCCTGATTTAGAGGATTACTATAGTAAGGATTTTAAACTTGCCTTGTGATTTGATTTAAATTTCTCAATTGCTAAAGATTATAAGGAAACTATCGTTGTTTGTCAAGAGGAAGATCCTTGCCTTACTCACAAAGAGACCATAGGCATATGGACTCTTTAAGCAGCATGCCTTTTTCTTTGAGTTAATCATAGTGAAGATATGCTTTCTCGAGTATTGTAAAATGCCGTCAGCAGTAACTCTATGTTTTTCCACCACTGTAACATCAAAAGGTGTTAACCGAAATTCGTGACCCTAAAAAAATAGTTATGTGTTATCAACATGTT
>JAGYMO010000102.1 GCA_018400255.1 Deltaproteobacteria bacterium | reverse complement strand
AATGCATAGGCAGGAAGGCAACCCTGAACCTTTGAACCTGTGAACGCTTACGTCAGTTTTTATATCCTCAACATTTATCCAATGTCATACGAGTTAAATCTTAAGGGAAACTCAAAAAATTTATCGTCTCATTCTTTCCAACAACTCCAAGCCCACATAATAAACATCTCCAGCACCTAACGTTAATACCAGGTCGCCATGTCTAATCTCTCTGAGGAGAAAAGAGACGGCATCCTCTTTTTTTGAAAAAAGGATGACGCCCTTGTGCCCATGACTCTTTATGCCACGATAAAGATAGTCACTATTAATACCGGATATGGGCTCTTCCCCTGCTCCATAAATAGGCAAGATAACAAGCAAATCCACCAGATTAAATGATTTTACAAACCTGGAATACAGGTCTCTCGTCCTGGTGTAGCGGTGAGGCTGAAAAACAACTATAAGTCTTCTATCAGGCCAGCAATCCTTTGCTGCTTCTATAGTTGATACTATTTCCGTTGGATGATGACCGTAATCATCTAAAAATAAGACACCGTTCTTTTCACCTTTTACCTCAAAACGTCTTTCTAGCGCACCAAGGTTGCTTAATCCCTTCTGGATATCCTTAAAGCTAATATCGAGTTCCAAACCTACCCCAATTGCTGCAAGTGCATTCAGCACATTATGACTTCCTGGCGTGGAAATAGTAACATTACCAATTGTCTTATTCTTGAATGTGACAACAAAATTGGTGCTTAGTCCCTCTTTTGATATTTCACTGGCCCTTATATCCGACTGCGAGTTAAGCCCATATGTTAAATAACTCTTTGTAAGGCTTGGAATTAACCCCTGTACTTCCTTGTCGTCAAGGCAGATAATTGCCCTGCCATAAAACGGAAGTTTATTGATAAAGTTAGTGAACGTACCTCTTACATTATCCATGTTTTGATAGAAATCTATATGTTCATAATCAATATTAGTCACAACAGCCATACTTGGAGAAAGAACCAAAAAAGAGCCGTCACTTTCATCTGCCTCCGCTACTAAAAGGTCGCTATTTCCCAACCGTAAATTCGATCCTCCCCATTGACTTAATCTACCCCCAATAACAACAGTTGGGTCAAGCCCCCCTTCAGTTAAAATCGAACCTATCATGTTGGTTGTAGTAGTCTTTCCATGTGCGCCTGCGACTGCTATCCCGAACTTAAGTCGCATCAGTTCAGCTAACATTTCGGCCCTTGGTATGACAGGAATCGATCTCTCCTTTGCCTCAATTATCTCCGGATTGGTATTCTTTACTGCCGACGAATAAACTACTACGTCTGCGTTAATACTATTTTCGGCCTTGTGTCCAAAAAATATCCTCGCACCAAGCTCTGATAAGCGTTTTGTTACATCGGTCTTTCTTATATCAGAGCCGCTGATAGAGTAGCCCAAATTTAGGAGTAACTCTGCAATGCCGCTCATTCCAATTCCGCCTATTCCTATCAAGTGTATATTCTTAAGCGTTCCGAAAGTCTTCATGTTTATCTTCTGTTATTTATTCTTTTATAAAGGTCAAAACTCAATCTTCGATTATCCTCAAAAGAGATTGACCACGTAAATGGAACGGGAGATAACATTTCTCATTTCCTCATATTTACAATCTTCAGCAGCTCTTCCGTAATTATCTCTCTGGCCTTTCGCTTAGCTGTTCTAAAGGCAATTTCTGACATTGTGTTTAGCTCATTTCTATTTTTCATATATCTTAACACCTTATCCGTCAGGGCCTTACTATCAAGATGTTTCTCTAAGATGATATCTGCCCCTCCAACCTTCACTAAGGTCATAGCATTGATTTCCTGATGCCCATGGCTCGCATAAGGATAAGGAATAAGGATAGAGGGTTTCCCAAGAGCTGCTAGTTCTGCCACAGTTGTAGCGCCCGCGCGACAGATAATAAGGTCTGCCCTTGAGTACGCCGATCTCATATCCTCTATAAAGGCCGATACCTCCACATCAATACCGAGCATTTCATATTCACTATCTACTCTCTTAAGATCTGCTTTGCCTGTTTGATGAATTAAAAATGGAACGGCATGTTGCTCCTTCAATTCCTTGATCATAGATATAACGGCATCATTCAACCGCCTCGCCCCCTGACTACCTCCCATAACAAGAATAACAAACCTTTTATCAATGTGTGGCTGCTTGATCGGCTGCAAAAGCTCCATTCTTATAGGGTTTCCACTTAAAAATACTGTACCTCTCCTTAGATATCTTCTTGTCTCCTCAAAGGATATAAATATACGTTTTACAAAAGGTGAAAGAATTCTATTTGTCAGGCCTGGAAATGAATTTTGCTCATGTAAAACTGTAGGCACTCTAAAAAGCAAGGCCATTAGGCATACAGGCCCAGAGGTATATCCTCCTAAGCCAAATACCAATTGAGGTCTAAAATCTTTTAGTATAAAAAATGACTGCGTCAATGCTAATATCACCTTGTAAAATGACTTCGTTAGACCTAAAAGCCTTTTTCCCATTAATCCTTCAACATCTATGGATTTAGACTCAAAACCAGCCTCGGAAATTATTTCATGCTCCATTTCTCTTTTCCCCGTTATAAATAGAATAGATACCTTGCTACACCTTTTTTTCAACTCGCTCCCAACTGCAATTCCTGGAAAGAGGTGGCCCCCGGTGCCACCGCCAGAAATTATCACCCTTACTTCTTTATCTTCTTCCCCCTTATAATCAGCCGATGATAAAGTGCGATGCATATTTTTCATAAAAGTTAGCCATTAAAGGCCTTTTTCGAGATATTCATCAGTATCCCCATACCGATAAAATTAATAACAAGGGAAGAGCCTCCATAGCTCACAAAAGGTAAGGCCAATCCTTTTGTTGGCAAAAGGGCCATAACAACCCCCATATTGACTATTACCTGAATCGCCAGCATAATAGAGATACCCAACGCAAGATAAGTTCCAAATAGCTCAGGGGCATTGAGGGCAATCTTAATTCCCCTCAATACCAAAATTGTAAAAAGAACTATCAAGATACTAGTACCCAAAAACCCTATTTCCTCACCTATAATTGGCAGAATAAAATCTGTATGAGGCTCTGGGAGATAAAAAAGTTTCTGTTTGCTGTCCCCTATACCAACACCAGTTAACCCACCTGATCCAAAGGCATACAATGAGTGTATTATTTGGAAGCCTGAGCCGGTGGGGTCTTTCCATGGATTTAAAAAGGCTAAAAGCCGCTCAACCCTGTAGGGAGCAAGGGAGGTAATATAGTAAAAAACCGGCGCAAGCATACCTGAAAAAAGAACTATATATCCCACATTTACGCCGCCTATAAATAGGAGCACCAACATCCAAACGGTAATAATAGCCGCCGTACCAAGGTCAGGCTGTGGAAGTATAAATCCAATAAATATTGCTGCTACAATTAAATGAGGCATTAGTCCATAACGTATAGTACCCATAGAATTAGAATTTTTACTCATACTGTAGGCAAAAAAGATAGCTAGGGACAGCTTCGCTACCTCGGAGGGCTGAACGGAGATAAAGCCTAATCTAATCCACCGATACGCACCCCCTATCTTTGACTTCACACCAGGCACAAAAAGCAATATCATTAAAGCCAAGCTAAGGCCTAAAAAAAAGTACGTACATTTTTTATACACTAAGTAATTAATATTTTTTACCGATACCATAAGCAGAAGCCCTAAAAGGCAGAACATAACCTGTTTCCTGAGGTAAAAATATTGATCTCCGAACCTCTTTTCCGCAAGAATTGAACTAGCACTAAAAACTGCAATCAATCCAATTCCAATCAGAAATAGAACAGTAATCAAGATAAATGGATCATAGCTATATTTGTCTTCACCTTTACCCATTACCCTTTAACCTCTTAACCGCCGCCTTAAAAATATCTCCCCTCTGCTTATAGTCATTGAACATGTCAAAACTCGAGCATGCCGGCGCAAGGAGAACAACATCTCCTTCAGCTGCCTCATTAAAAGCAGTCCATACAGCCCCATCCATGTCTTTTACCTTAATCCAGGGTATCTTAGTGTGAAAAGACTCTGCTAATATATCACTTGCCTCTCCTAATAGAACCACAACCTTTATCCTGCCGAAGGCTGATTCAACAAGAGGCCTGTAGTCACTACCTTTGTGTCTTCCACCAGCTATTAATACAATCTGTGATGAAAAACTCATGATAGATTGTATTGCTGCATCAATATTTGTCGCCTTTGAATCATTGTAAAACTCAACGCCCTTATGTTTATCAACAAACTCAATCCTGTGCGGTAATCCACGAAATTCATCAACTCCAAGCTGAATTGCAGATAGGGGTATCTTCAACAAAGCGGATACCAAGATAGCCGCCACCAAATTCCCCTTATTATGATTACCCGGCAAGGTCCAGTTATTAAGACTTACCGTGATGGAGTCTCCATCCGGCAATTTTACAAACACACAACCATTGTCTATAAATGCGTTCCTGTTTTTTTCGCTTTCCAACCCATACCTGTACATGGTAACATCATTTACTGGTTCTAATTTTTTCAGCCAGATATCATCGTCATTTATAATCAACCCTTGACCTGGCCCTTGATTTTTAAAAATTCTCTCTTTAGACCTTCTATAGGCGTTGTAATCCTCATATCTATCAAGGTGATCCGGACTAACATTTAATATAACGGATATAAGCGGGGAAAAATAATCTTTGACTGCATCAAGCTGGTAGCTGCTCACCTCTAATGCAACATAATCAGCCTTTTGATCTCCGGCTATGTAATTGATTAAGGGATTCCCTATATTTCCACCAATAAATACCTCTTTCCCAGCCTTACGTAGTATATCGCCTATTAGTGTAACAACCGTTGTCTTACCGTTTGTGCCGGTTACAGCTATTATACTTGTCTTGATATATCTGCACGCAAGTTCCACATCACCTATAACCGGTATACCTTTCTTTTTAGCACTAACAAGGGGCCCAACAGTTAAAGACACGCCTGGGCTCACTACAATCAAGTCCGTATTGGTAAATGTCTCTAATTTGTGTCCGCCAAGTTCAAGTTTGACCCCTTTTCTTAATAAATCATCTATTACGCTTCGCTTAAAGTTCGGCTCATCCCGTTTTTCACTTACTGTTACTGAAGCTCCCTTTGTAACAAGCCACTGAGCAGTTGCCAACCCACTATCCCCAAGGCCTACAACTAAAATGTTCTTCTCAATTTTTTCCTGATCCTCAGCAACTTTCAATTAATTACCTCAATTTAAGTGTGCTAACTGAAAGCAGGGCCAACATAATTGCAACAATCCAGAACCTAATCGTAACCCTGGGCTCAGGCCAGCCCTTAAGCTCGAAGTGGTGATGAAGGGGTGCCATTCTAAAAAATCTCCTTCCACCCGTAGCCTTAAAATAAAGTACCTGGATAATTACTGACATGGCCTCAACTACAAAAAGGCCCCCAACGATAATTAGTGTTATCTCCTGTTTACTGATTATAGCGATCATACCCAAGGCAGCCCCCAAGGAAAGAGAACCTGCATCTCCCATAAATACCTGAGCAGGATAGGTGTTGTACCATAAAAAGCCCATACCTGCCCCTACCACAGCACCACAAAACACGGCAAGCTCACCAGATCCACTTACATATGGTATTTGCAGATAGTTTGCGATTTTAATATGCCCAGCAAGATAAGAAAATATTAAATAGCTCAGAAAGGAAATAATTATAGGTCCTATAGCGAGTCCATCAAGCCCATCTGTCAAATTAACCGCATTTGATGACCCTACAACAACCAGAATAATGAGAAATATATAAGCAACCCCTAAATCCGGCGTAAAATTTTTAAAAAAGGGAAAACTTAGCCTTGAATCAAAACCTGTATAGAAATACAATACCAGTCCTGAGAAGAATGCTATTCCAACCTGCATGGAAAACTTAATGCCTGGTGTGAGCCCCTTACTATTCTTTCTTTTTATCTTTAGATAGTCGTCAAAAAACCCAATGATCCCAAATAAGATAGTAACAATTAAGACAAGCCAGACATAAAAGCATTTTATCTCCATCCATAAAAACACGGATAAAATAACAGCAATTAATATAAAAAACCCCCCCATGGTAGGAGTGCCTGTTTTACGCTGATGATCAGGGGGACCATTTTTTCTAACATATTGGCCTACCTGGAGTTTTTTTAATCTTGGGATAATCCAGTACCCAAGAAGCATTGAAACAAATAAGGCGGTCAGGGTAGCATAGATAGTCCTAAAGGTTATGTACCTGAATACATTTAAAAACGAATAATCCGTATGAAAAATATAGATTAGCTTATATAACATTTTACCTTCTGCTACCTCTACAGCCGTTAAAAGGCTTCTTTAAACCGCTTACCATTATCAATTTATCCTCGCCTACTTAACCCAAAATAATCTTTGATGGCCTGTGCAACCTTATCTAAGGCCATTGCCCTGGATCCTTTGAGAAAAATAATATCCCCATTACTCACATTGGCCTTTATCACATAAAACATTTCGTCAAGATTAGTTACAAGGCACGTTTGTTCCTTTGAAAGCCCCCCTTTAAGGGCCCCCTCAATTAGTTGTTCACCATGCTTACCTAGAGCAACAAAAAATTTTACCCCGGAACCTCCTACCAGTTTGCCTGCATTTACATGAAGGAGTGACGCCTCTTTCCCCAATTCCATCATTTCTCCAAGGCCTACTAAAAGGCCTGCCTTCTTAAGAACCTTGATTTCCTGGATAGCTGCATTTAAAGATGAAGGGTTTGCATTATAGGTATCATCAATAAGTCTCACGCCCCTGTTCAGTGAAACTACCTGAAATCGTCCATTAAGTGGCTTAAACTCAGCCAAACCGTTAATAATCGATTCGTCTGACACTGATAGACAGTGCCCAACAGCAGCTGCAGCTAATGCGTTCATAATATTATGAGCGCCAGGGATATTAATACATACAGGAATCCTTTGTTTCTCAAAAACAATATCAAAAAATCGGGCGGTATCTCCGTTACTCCTTATATTCTCTGCCCTAACATCATTCATCCTTCCCAAACCAAACTGTATAATACTGCCTTGAAAAACTGGTATTAGTTTCTTCGTTGCCTCATCATCTCCGTTTAAAACCGCAATAGCCCCTCCCCGCATGGCTTCAAGGAGCTCTGCCTTTGCCTTTATTACCCCGTTTAAATCCCCCAAACCCTCTAAGTGCGCATCTGAGATGTTTGTTATAACCCCGATATCAGGGTTGGCAATTTGGGTTAAGCGCCGTATTTCACCAGGCCTATTCATTCCCATTTCCAAGACGGCCGTTTTATACAACGATGTTAAAGACAAAATCGTTAGTGGCAACCCTATTAGATTATTAAAATTACCAGGTGTCTTTACAGTAGGGGCCTCCTTGGATAATATCGACGCAGTCATTTCCTTTGTCGTACTCTTTCCATTACTGCCTGTTATGGATATTAATTCCTCACCCCACTGCCTTCTCCACCACAACGCCAAATCACCCAGGGCATTTAGAGTTGATGAAACAGTTATCAATGTAAAGGTCTTATCCGAAATAGCCACGGATTCCACCCTGTTGTTTTCAACAATTACACCAGCAGCTCCTGCACTTATGGCCTCCTGTAAAAAATCATGTCCATCAAAATGCTCTCCCTTGAGCGCTATAAAAAATTCTCCTTTAGCTATTTTTCTCGTATCCGTTGAAAGTCCATTTACAGGCATATCTTCAAGACCGAATACTAAATTGCCTCCCATGGCTGATTGCAACTCTCTAACGGTTAATTTTCCCCACTCAGCGCACATTTAATTTCCATATATGATGTGAGAATTCAGAGACTCTATAAACTGGGTCATACCTCTCCATGTAAGGCCGCTGCCAGGGCAACCTCATGAGCATCATTGAATTTTTCCCTACTGCTGCCAATAATCTGATAATTTTCATGGCCCTTGCCGGCAATTAAAACAATATCTCCTTTTCCGGCGAAATTAATGGCACTATAAATGGCCTTTCTTCTATCCGATACAATATCATAGCCTTTTCCCGCTTGTGGCTCCCTCAAGTCTATTCTTTTCAACCCTGCCTCTTTAACACCAGGTACAATTTCATTTATAATCACATCTGGATCCTCCCTCCTCGGATTGTCAGATGTAATTATAACAATATCGCTATTTTTCCCTGCAGCCCTTCCCATATATGGTCTCTTCCCCTTATCTCTATCTCCCCCACAGCCGAATACTACAATTAACCTCCCTTTTGAGAGGGGTCTAAGGGTTTGAAGGGCCTTTTCCAGGGCATCAGGCGTATGTGCATAGTCAACAAATGCAGAAATCCCCCTTTCATTTTTTACGTACTCAAGCCTGCCCGGGACAAAGGAGAGTTTTTTTACCCCCTCTGAAATATCTTCCAGGTTTACACCGATACTATAAGCAGCAGATGCAGCTGCAAGAATATTATATATGTTGATTTTTCCGAGAAGCTTAGAGGTCAGGGATACATTGCCTTCTGGTGTTACCAGCCTTAATCTTGACCCTTCAATGCTTGATTCAATATCAACGCCCCTTAGCATACAGTCGCAATCAACCCCATAACTAATAACGGGAACATTTGTCATCGTTTCTAATACTCTGCCCTTGGGATCATCCATGTTAATAACCGCCTTAGTTTCTTCACCCTGCCGGTATCGCGTTAACGAGCTAAAAAATTGGGATTTTGCCCTAAAATAGTTTTCCATTGTTACGTGATAATCGAGATGATCCCTTGAAAAATTCGTAAACAACGCCCTTGTCCAATCAAGGCCCTTTGTTCTTCCTTGATCAATTGAATGAGAGGAAACCTCAAGGATAACATGAGTTACGCCTCCATCTTTCATCTCCCGCAAAATCCTCATTAAATCATATGGCTCCGGCGTGGTTAATGAGGCATCAAAAGATTTATTGTTAAATCTATAATTAACTGTCCCTATAACACCTGTATGAATGCCTGCTTCCTTCATGATGGATTCTAAAATGTAGGTTGTAGTTGTTTTCCCATTCGTTCCAGTTATGCCGATAAGTTTCATATCCCTAAAAGGGTAATCATAGAATCTCGCAGCCACCTCGGAAAGGATAGATCTTGCATCAGCAACGCGAACAATAGCTGCATCACTATAAATTTCATCTATTTCTTCAACAATTAATACGCCGGCTCCATTGTTGAGAGCATCCTTTAAATAACTATGCCCGTCTTGGTTCCATCCCTTAATGGCAACAAACATGTAGCCCTGTTTAACTGCACGGGAATCATTGGTTATACCTTTAATCTCAATATCTGTTCTACCGTGCCAATCCAAAGCATCAATGCCGTCTAAGAGATAATCAAGTCTCATGTTCTATTCTCATAAATATTTGTTTCCGGGCCTTAGCTATTAATGAAAAATTTCTTCTCTAAAAAACTACAATTGTTCTAAAAAGATGTATTTATTCTACGTAGCCGCTGCTCTCTTAACCATTAAATGCAACTATTTGACCTCACCCTAACAAGGCGGTTTAAATGTTACATTCAGCAAGGTCTCGCTATCTAAAGGCGACCCAGGTTCCGGGCTTTGTTGCACTGCAAGACCGCTTCCCTCGACAACGACCTTCAATCCCAGTCTTGCCGCCTCCCTTAAAACCTCTCTTATAGCAAGACCTTTTAGGTCTGGCATTAATCCCGGTGATTCATGCCTGAGCATACCTAACTTTATTTCTTTTAATTTATAGGCAATATATTCCCTCTTACTCTCCTCATCCTCCAGGTCGACATTATAATTTTGTGAAGGGTTTACATTTAGATAGTTGAGAGCCCAAGAACCCACCTCACTAAAAACCGGTGCAGCTACAAGCCCTCCATAAGGCTGACCCTTCGGCTCATCAAGTGCAACAAGGATAGCTAATTCCGGCGAATCAGCAGGCACAAACCCGCCAAATATAGCCACAAATTTCTCGTCCGAATAACTCTTCTTTACAGGGTCCACTTTTTGGGCAGTCCCTGTCTTTCCTGCCGCGGAATATCCCTTTATCGCTGCCCTAACCGCAGTCCCTCCCTTTTGCACCACACCCTCGAGTATAGATCTGGCCTCCTTTGCCGTTTCGGCCGATATAACATTTCCCCTTATCAAGGGGTAGAACTCCCGTATAGTAGACCCATTCTGGTCAACTATTGATCTAACGAGATATGGCCTCATAAGTTTTCCACCGTTAGCTATTGCGCCAAACGCCATTATCAATTGGATTGGAGAAACTGAAATGCCCTGGCCAAAATAAAGATTATTAATTCCAATATAACTCCTTGTTTTAATAGGCCTCAGGCTGCCCTTTCTTTCACCTGGTAAATCGATACCGGTGCTTTCACCAAACCCGAATTTCTTTAGATAATCATGATAAACCTCTGCCCCCAATCTCTGGCCAATCTTTATTGCCCCTATATTGCTGGAAAATTTTATGACCTCACCTACACTCAACATTCCATAAGGACGACTATCGTGTATGATATGTCTTCCAATAATATAACTCCCGTTTTCGCAATTAAAAACAGTCTCTCTCTCAACTACCCCTTCTTCCAATGCGGCAGCCACCAGGAATGACTTCAGGGCAGAACCAGGTTCAAAACAGTCAGTAACCGCCCTATTTCTCCATTTTCCCGGCTTAAAGGACTTTGATGTATTTGGATTATATTCGGGAAAGACTGCCATAGCCAAGATTTCACCTGTCTGAGGCCTTGTAACTATACAAATACCACTTTTAGATCCTGACTTTTTAACCGCATTACGAAGCGCCAACTGGGCCTTATAGCTAATATCTTTATCCAGTGTTAATATGAGATTATAGGGGTCCTTCTTTTTTAATCCTGAACCAGAATAATCCACATGCCTTCCAAGGGCATCAAGGGTGTTCTTAAACCTTGTTACCTTCCCTTCTAAATAGCTGTTGTAACGCAATTCAATGCCTTCAAGGCCTTTGTTGTCTTCACCTGCAAATCCTAAAGCATGGGCACATGTTTCCCGATAGGGGTAATAACGCCTACCCTCTTTCTCGAAATATACGCCTGGCAAATTAAGTTTTTTAACTCTGTTAATTTCCTCTGGTGTAACCTTTCTCTTTATCCACTCAAAAGACCTATTTCTCTCGAGTTTTTCAAGTACATCCTTTTTGCTAATCCTAAGTACCTCTGAGAGAATAGTGGCTGTCCTCTTCTTTTGTGTTATTTGCCTTGGACAGGAGGAAATTGAAGGAACTTCTATGCTAATTGCCAATGCTTTTCCATTCCTGTCAAAAATCGAACCCCTCTGGCTAGTAAATGAAACCTTTTTAGTATAATCTCTCCTTGCCAAATCTGAAAGCTTGTCTCCATTCCTTATTTGGAGTTGATAGGCCCTTAAGAAAATAATACAGAAAAGAATAAGAAAACAGAATGCAGTGATATATATTCTGATCCTTACCCATTTTTTGCGTTTAATAACCTTCATGGCAAAAAAACCACTTGATTAGGCAAAGGCTGCCTTAACCCCAATTCTAACAATGCTTCGCCTTCCAAATATTCCGGAGATTTTAAGAATGCAATCTCCAATTTTAATCTCCGATTGGTCCCCTCAATTTCTGCAAACTTATTTTTTAACCCACTTAATGCATATCCTGCCTGGATTCTTTCAGAATTTACCCACACATTAAATACACCTACCGTTAAGAAAAGAAACGATATCATTACAAAAAGATACGATAATCTTATGGGCCGATATTTTCTTCTTTTCAATTAACACCTCTCTGCCACACGTAAAATAGCGCTTCTTGATCGTGGATTAAGATAAACCTCATTTTCACTAGGCTTAATCCCCTTCTTTGTTACTATCCTCATAGATGAATGTTTACCCGTATCACTAACTGGAAGCTTACGAGGGTAACTATTGCTACTACTCCAGTGGCGGAATGTATGCTTAATCATCCTATCTTCTAATGAATGGTACGATATAACGACTAACCGCCCTTTTTTTTCAAGGAGTTGAGGGGCAGTCTTTAAAAAATCACGTATATTGTTCAGCTCTCTATTAACCGCAATTCTGAGGGCCTGAAAAGTTTTGGTTGCCGGATGTATTCTACGAGGATGATGTTTATCAGGGATAGCACCCTCTATAAGTCTTGATAATTGTTTACTTGAACGTATTGGGCATTTTTGCCTCTCCTTCAATATCGCCCTGGATATGACTTTAGCCCACCTCTCCTGACCATAATTCCATATAACCTCCTCCAATTTTTCTCTTGTCAGAGTGTTAACCAACTCTTCGGCATTTAATTCTGTGTCTTCATCCATTCTCATATCCAAGGGTTCATCTCTAAGAAAACTAAACCCCCTTCCGGATAACTCAAGCTGATGGGAAGACATGCCAAGGTCTAAAAGTATGCCATGCACCTTACCAATGCCTAATTTTCCAAGAATATCTTTTAGCTCAACATAACTCCCCTTTACTATCGCAACCAAATCTTTGAATTGAGATAACCTTTCACTGGTAATCCTTACAGCCTCATTGTCAACATCTAAACAAATCAGTCTTCCGAAAGGTTCAAGTTTTCTGCAGATCTCAATGCTATGTCCTGCGGTGCCAGCCGTTCCATCAACATAAAGACCTTTTGTATCAGTAATCAAGTATTCGATAACCTCATCAACCATTACAGGCTGATGGGAATAATCCACCTTATTCTCCTTTAGATTCCAAGTTCTGAAAAGGATTGCTGAGCCTTTGCAAAGGATTTCTTTACCCTCTCGAACTCATTGTCCCATTTATCCTTATCCCAAATCTCAAAGCTGTTTAAATGCCCGACCAGAACCACCTCTTTCTTCAATTCACCAAGCTCTCTGAGATCTGGCGGTATTAAAATCCTGCCCTGCTTTAAGGGGCATTCTTTAGCACCTGATATAAAATACCGAATCAATACATTGGCAGATGAATCAAACAGGGAAAAATTAACGGCCTTTTCCTTTATCTTTTGCCAATCAGTCCTTGTAAAGCCTACTAAATAACCATTGGAATTGGTTACTACAAGAGATGAATCCCCCTTGCTCTTTAGGGCCTCCTTAAAACGCATAGGGATCGCCAATCTCCCTTTTTCATCAAGGGTATGCCGTGACCGGCCTTCAAAAAGATTATTTATAGAATTATCCAAAATTTTTCCCACTTTTTTCCACTTTGTACCACTGTTATAAAAAAGATCGTGTTTGTCAAGAAAAAAATTTTAATTAATGAAAAAAATCAGAGCATTCATAGAAACAAATATATGCGGTTTTTACCTCAGGCAATTTCTAAACTGGGTATCATATTCACTATCTCCCAATGCAGCTTGTAGGCAGGGTTTTTTAAAACCTAAAGCTAAAGGTGAAATGTGTACATTTTTATGACTTATTTATGTGGAGTCCCACGGGCAAAGCCTTGGCACCACTTGGTTTCGCCGATTCGCATCGCGAACGGCGGGGCTTAGTGGTGCGACATCCTGACTATAAGCCGCATTCATCCACGGCTAAAGCCGTGGCTTTCTGCGGTCGGGGTAAGGGAAACTCAGGGAATTTTATGACGCGGTTTATGTATGTAGGGTCTGGATAATATCAAAATTTTTGGTTACAGAAGATGCTGGGGGCCTTATTTAATACGGTTGATGAGATAGACTAACCGACTCATATATTTGATAGGCTGTTGTTTGAGTTTCTAATTTTGCTTGCCTAATAATCTTCAAAGCCCCTTCCCTGGTTAAGCCAGCATGCCACATAATGACCTGGCTCTACCTGAAGCAGTGGTGGGGCTATCTTTCTGCACTTATCAGTGGCATAGTGGCACCTTGTGTGAAACGTGCATCCTGACGGAAGGTTTATTGGACTGGATACATCTCCCTCCATCGGAGACAGCTTGCCTCTTTGGTGCGGATTAGGCTGCGGTACTGACTCTAAAAGGGCTCTAGTGTATGGATGTCTTGCTATTGTTGTAAAGCAATGCTTTGGTGCCAACTCAACTATAGCCCCTAAATACATAACTGCAATCTTGTTGCATAAATAATTAACTACACGAAGGTCATGGGATATAAATATATAGGAAAGGTTATAATCTTCCCTGAGCTTTGCCATTAGATTAATTACCTGTGCTTGTATTGACACATCCAGGGAACTCACCGGTTCATCTGCAACTATTAATTCGGGCCGCATACAAATAGATCGCGCAATACCTATCCTCTGGCGTTGGCCGCCAGAAAACTCATGAGGGTATTTATCTAAATCCTCTGGCCTCAGTCCCACCCTCTTTAATAGATCAGCGGCAAGTTCACGCCTGCTATTTCTTGACAAATCTTTTATAGAACGCATAGGTTCTGTAATAATTGAAAAAACCTTCATGCGCGGGTCTAAGCTTGAGTAAGGGTCTTGGAATATTATCTGCATTCTTCTACGGACTGAACGCATCTCAGTATTATTTAAGGTTGAAAAGTCTTTGCCATCAAACTCTATCCGTCCGCTAGAGGGGCTTATCAACCCAAGTATTAATCTCCCAAGTGTTGTTTTTCCACATCCAGATTCCCCAACTACACCAAAAGTTTCACCCTTTTCTACCTTGAAAGAAACGCCATTTACGGCCTTTACCCATGAATGCGGTTTTTTCAATAAACTCCCTCCAAGAGGAAAATACTTAACAAGGTCATGAACCTCAATCAGGGGTGTTTCAATCATGATGTCTTCTCTTTTCCGGATAATCCCTGAGCCAGCATCTAGCACGCTGGCCATCTTTAACTTCTAAAAGCTCAGGGCGTTTCTCACTGCATAATGGGAAGGCAAAAGGACATCGATCTGCGAATTTGCAGCCCTGTGTTAATCCTGTAGTGCAAGGCGCAATTCCAGATATCTCCGTTAATCGATGGAGTTTATCCCCGATTTGCTTGTCAAGGATAGGCATTGACCGAAGAAGCCCCTCAGTATAAGGATGAAATGGCCTATCATAAAGGCTCATAACGTCTGCCTCCTCTACTATTTCACCAGCATACATAACCAGCACACGGTCTGCCATCTGGGCCACAACACCTAGATCGTGGGTAATAAGCAAAACAGACATATTGAGTTCTTCCTTAAGCCCTGCTATAAGCGAGAGTATTTGAGCCTGTATAGTTACATCCAGTGCAGTTGTCGGTTCATCGGCAATTAGAAGCTGAGGGTGGCATACCATTGCCATTGCTATCATTATGCGTTGCCGCATGCCCCCTGATAGCTGATGGGGATAGTCATACAGGCGTTTCCTAGCCTCCGGTATCTTGACATAATCCAGCCATTTAATGGCCTCCTTAAAAGCTTTTGCCTTTGATATCCCCTTGTGAGCAATCAAAGGCTCTGCTACCTGGCGTCCTATAGGAAGAACAGGGTTAAGAGAGGTCATCGGTTCCTGAAAAATCATTGCTATTTCCCTTCCCCTTATCTTCCTGACATCCTCACTGCTAAGATTAAGGAGATTTCTCCCTTTAAAAAGAATCCTATCTGCCTTAATATAGCCTGGGGGAGAGGGAATCAAGCCTAAAATGCTTAGGGAGGTAACAGTCTTGCCACATCCTGATTCCCCGACAAGACCAAGGGTTTCTCCATGGGATATATGGAAACTAGCTCCATCTACTGCACTAGCTGGTCCCTGCGGAGTGTCAAACTGTACATGCAGATTGTCTACTTCCAAAAGATGATTCATTACGAACTATCCCTCGGATAAAGGTAGTGTAAGGCTATTAGTGCATATATTTTAGCCGTTTCAATGAGCTGATCTAAATCAACCCACTCATCCACCTGATGAGCGACCTGGCGATCACCAGCTCCCATTGTAACAATAGGAATGTCCTTGAGAGACCAGAGAAAGGTGCCATCAGTAGCCCCCGGTACACCAGCATAAACTGCCCCTCTCTGAGATACCTGCCTTGTTGCCCAGTCAGCTGCAATAACGAGGGGATCCATCTTATCTGTAAAAGTGCAAGGCCTGTCAGCCAGAAATTCTACGTTAACCCCTATATCACGCGCTCTATCCAATGTAATAATATCATCATATTCCTTGTAATACTTACGTGTATTTTCTTCTACGTCTTTAGCCAGCTCAATGAGACTTCTGCGAATATCTCCATGCACCTGCCCAGAAACAGTTCGAATGTCCACCAACAGCTCGGCCATTGACGGAATTACATTTAATTGAGGGGGGCCGACGACAGGGGCCATTATTGCTGTTGGGGTGAAGCTGGGCCACCCAAGAAATTCATCATATCCAACCTCCCTGATTGCATTCAGCTCCATTTTGTGAAGCCCATCTATTAATCTTGCTACAGCCGGAGCTGTATTAAGACCTGATAACGGCATCGCACCATGACTCATCCTTCCTGTAACAACAAATTTTGCTCGTAAGGCTCCTTTTTGAGAAATACAGATCAAACCGTCCTGAGGTTCACATATTATCGCACCGGTAATTGAATCCGCGTGCCCGCGCCTAATAAAATCCTGGACTCCAATCATTTGATCCTCCTCATCACATAAAACCCCTCCGATAATCTTGCCGGTTAATTCCGCCCCCGATTGTCTTAGCGATTTCATAGCCACGAGCATGGCAGCAAGATTACCCTTTGTGTCGTTTGTCCCTCTTCCATACATTCTTTTTCCTACAATCTCAGCCCCAAAGGGATCATAATGCCAAGCAGAAATATCACCTGGCGTGACAACATCTGTATGACCCTCAAACATAAGATGGCGTCCCCCTGAATCAATATCCCAGGTAATTATAGTATTAGGCCTGCCTGAGGCCACTTGATCCATTTCAACCTCAAATCCATAAGCCTCGGCCCAATTGCCGGCAAGCTCCGAGGCAAGCTGTTCACTTGTGCCTTTTGCTGGATCCCATACTGAGTTAATCCTTACCAAATCTCTCGTAAGGCTAATCAATTCATCAGGATCTACTTCCCTCAATACCCTTTGAATTACTTCAGGCTGTATCATTTTCTTACCCCCTTTTCAAAAAGGAAAAATGCCTGCATTCGCTACTCGCTATTGTATCTATATCAATTAATTTTATCTCTTCCTAACCATCTTTGGGTCAAAGGTGTCGCGAAGACCATCCCCTAATAGGTTAAAGCCAAGCACTGCCAATGCTATAGCCACACCGGGAAAGACCGCCATCCACGGCGCAAGGGTCATAAATGTCTGGGCCTCATTAAGCATCCTCCCCCAAGAGGCAAAAGGTGGCTGAGTACCTAGCCCAAGATAGCTCAAAGCTGCCTCTGCCAAAATTGCCACCGCGAACTGAATTGTGGCTTGTACAAGAAGAGGCGAAAGGATATTAGGAAGCACGTGTCGCCACGTAATGTAAATCTCATTTACGCCGCAAGCCCTTGCGGCCTCAATAAATTCCCTCTCCCAAATGGTCATTGCTACCGCCCTTGTAAGCCTCGCAAACACAGGTATGTAAAAAATTCCAATAGCCAGCATAGCATTTATTATTGATGGGCCAAGGATAGAGGTAATCAGAATAGCACTAAGAACAGCAGGGAAACCAAATAAAAGGTCTGAAAGCCTCATAATTGCCTCATCCACAAACTTACCGAAATAGGCGGATATTAGCCCCAGAAAAACTCCAAGGCTTATGCCAATGCCGACTGTTACCAAACCTACAATAATCGAATTTACTGCACCAACCATAACCCTGGAGAGTATATCCCTGCCATACTGATCAGTACCAAGGGGATGGGTTAGAGAAGGTCTCGCGAGGCGATGAAGGGCATCCATGGAATTTGCATCATAAGGCGTCCACACAAGGCTTGTCAACGCCATCATTACAATAAACAGCGACAGAATAAAACCAAGTGTAAAGTTCAGGTTTCCAAAAAAACGTTTCATCTCAATACCACAAAAATCACATCTTTTGCAGCCTCATACGCGGATCGATGGAGGCATAGATAAGGTCTACAATGAAGTTTACAACTACAACCGCTACAGCCATAAATAAAACTACCTCCCGAACTACCGGTAGATCTCTCTGCCCAATTGCCTGAAAAACCAATCTACCCAATCCCGGCAAGTAATAAACATTTTCAATGATTATTGCCCCTGCCATGAGCTGGCCTAACTGAAGGCCTAATATAGTAAGCACAGGAATCAATGCATTTCGTAGGGCGTGAACATAAATAACCGTCCGCTCTTTAAGCCCCTTCGCCCTTGCGGTCCTTACATAATCTTCACATAGCACGTCAAGCATGGAGGACCTTGTAAGCCTTGTCAGGATAGACGCACGAATTACTCCAAGTGCAAAGGAGGGCAATAAAAGGGACTTTACCGAACCCCAAAAGTCCACTGACCAGCCTGGAAAACCCCCAGCCGAGAAAATACCCCAATGGACAGAAAACAGCAAAATCAATAGAATCCCTAACCAAAACTCCGGGGTAGCCAAACCTAATTGGGTAAAAAACATTACGCCCAAATCACCCTTTTTGTTCTGGTGGCGTGCTGCGTAAACTCCAAGGGGTATAGAAATTGCAACCGCAAATAGTATAGCCATTAACGCAAGAGGCCCTGTAACGGACAAACGCGAGACAATCAATTCGTATACAGGCATATCATAGTTAATTGAGCGGTTACCCCTTCCACTAATAAGGTTAATCATCCAATCAGCGTACTGGTGCCAAAAGGACTTATTTAGACCAAGCTCTGAACGGAGATTTTCCAGGGTCTCTGGTGTGGCATTTATTCCAAGAATGATCTGGGCAGGATCCCCAGGCAAGAGAAACAGCACCGAATATACTGTAATAGAGACAAGAAATAAAAGGATAAGTAGTGTTATAAATTTTTTTATTAAATAATAAGCCATTCCTTTAAACAAAGGCAGCCGGTCTGATACCGGCTGCCTTAGAAAAATGCAGTCTATTTTTTCCACCAAACCTGGGTGCAGTCAAGCGCAATTGTAGGATAGTTTTCCCACCAGCCCATCACGGAGGTCTTCATTACGGGCAAGCTAGGCGCAGAAAACATATAACCATTAACCGCATCATCCGCGATAATTTCCTGACATTGCCCAAACCATCTGGCCTTTTCATCCTCGTTAGGGGCCTTCAATGCCGTTGCATATGCATCGCGAAATCGCTGAGAATCATATTGAAAATAATATTCAGGATTGGCATAAATTCCAATATCCCATGCCTCTACGTGGCCTATCATTGTTAATTGATACTCTTTCTTCTTAAATATACGTTCAATCCACTGTCCCCACTCTACAATTTCTATCTTCAGTTTGATGCCTACCTTGCTCAACATATCTGCTATTACCTCCCCTGCCCTTCTCGAATAAGAATAAATCGCCGGCAGTTTTATGGTAGCCTCAAAACCGTTGGGGTAACCAGCCTCTTTCAGTAACTCCTCGGCCTTTTTTGGATTGTAGGAAAATTTTCCAGTTAGATCTACATAATAAGGCGTTGAAGGAGACCAGTGTGAACCTATAGGGGTGCCATAACCAAACATTACAAGGTCAACTACTGCTTGACGATCAATCGCATAAGCCATGGCCTGGCGTACCAGTTTGTTGTCAAAGGGCTTCGCCTTGTTATTTGTTGACATTATAACCTCTCCGGTAGTGGTACCTGAAAAAACCTTAAAACGTTTATCTCGCGACATCTCCATTGCAGACTCCGGTGCAGCAATATAGCCAATCACATCTATATCTCCTGCCTTAAGCGCTGCAATCTGGGCACTTGGGTCACCAATAAACTTAAACGTTACCTTATCCAGATATGGCAGCTCAGGGTTCCAATAGCCATCGAATCTAACCATCTCTACCCGGTCACCTCTTGCCCATTTAACGAATTTAAACGGACCTGTTCCAATAGGATTAGACTTTGTATCCTCGTAACCTTTCATTGGCAGCATAATAGCATCACCCTCTGACATATGGGCGATAAACAAGGCATCAACTTCATTCAGGGTAAGTCTTAATGTGTAATCATCCGGCATATCAATCTTAACAACACCCCTAAAGTACTCAGGGTGTGGGTTCGTGGTTTTACTATCCTTAGCCCGCTCTATATTCCACTTGGCAACATGCGCATTAAAGGATTCGCCATTATGGAATTTTACACCCTTTCGCAGATAAAATGTGTATATCTTGCCGCATGGTGAGACCTCCCACCTCGTTGCCAAGCCCGGTATAAATTCCCCCTTACTGTTGACCTTGATTAAGCCTTCAAAGATATTGGAGAAGACTACCCTGTCAATTGCTGCAGCTGTGTTTCCGGTAGGGTCAAGTCCCGGCGGTTCTGCCGGCTGACACACAATCAGGCTTCCACCCTTAACCGGCGTATTTGCGAATACTGTGTTTGCAGAAAAAATGAGGCATGTAACTAACATAAAAAACAATCTTCTCTTCATAACTTCTCCTTTTTTTAACGTCGTATTGTTGATGGTTTCGTAAAAGGTCATTTTACAATTTTGTCAGGTTTAAAAGCCCTAAAAATCCCTTATAAAACAATTCTAAACAAATCGGCAATACATTTGTTCGTGAAATGATTTTATTTATTGCCCCTGAATAGTAAACTGTAAACTTTTATAATGCTCCATCGAGCTAAAGCCTAACCAAAGATATTTGAAATTTGAAACTGGAAACTTGAGAGCAAAAGGGCCTAAAGGTGCCTTTTTCCAGTTTCAAGTTTCGAGTTTCCAGTTTCCCAAAGGGCTATTTAGAATTATCAACCTATTATAAATTGTGAGAGAAAAATTCTCAGATTGGCCAAGTAGGAATCTACAGATCCTCAAGGTCGCAAAACGCAGTGATACCTCCTAGGCTTTCAGCGCTTAATACGCCCTTGATTATGGCCCTGCTCATACAGTTGGCTGCGGCATCCCCTAATTCATTAATGGCATTTGCCTTGGGGTTTGGGAAAATTCCCCTTGATTCTGGAACCTGCTTTTTACGTGTAGCAAGGCAGAAGATCGTGTCGCCGTCAAACATAGTATGAGAAGGACGAATGGCACGGGCCATGCCATCGTGGGCCATCTGGGCTATCTTTAGGGCCTGTGTCTTCGAGAGATCCGCATCGGTTGCGATAACGCCGATTGTGGTATTCTTTCCTGCCGAGACTACCGTTATATGTGGAAGTCTTACTGCCCTCTTACCCTGACGCCCAAATTCATCTTTCATTTCAAGGCCAAATTCCCATGGCCTGCCATTCATTGGATTTATTATTGACCCTAATGAGTTAACTGCAACTATGGCAGCAACTATAAGTCCATTATCTAAGGATAAACTTGCCGTACCGAGCCCTCCCTTTATACCTCCGGAGATAGCACCAACACCGGCTCCCACGCAACCAGAAGCCAACAAATCATTTCTCGCATTATCGCATGCCTTTCTCCCCCATTCCGCATTAATCGATGGCACAAAATTTCGCCCCCTTCCAAGATCATAAAGGGTGGCCGCGGGAACGATAGGGGCTACATGGTTATCCCCTAGCTGAAACCCAAGGCCTTTTTCTGCCAACCACCTCACTACTCCATCCGAGGCAGCCAGCCCGAAAACAGAACCTCCAGAGAGAACAATACCCTGTGCTTCTTCAACCAAGTTTACGGGATCAAGAAGGTCAGTTTCGCGTGTTCCCGGCGCTGAGCCCCTTACATCAACGCTTGCTATAGCGCCTTCAGTGCAAATTATCGCAGTAACCCCGCACATGGCTTCTATCTCCGTATAATGACCTACCATTAAGCCTTCAATATCCAATATGGAATTACCTTTTGCAAATGTAGTAGTAATATTCTTTTCTTTCATACCTTTATCCCTGGTTGCTATGCGCTAATTATTATCGCACATGATAGTAACACAACAATAGCAAAAAATCATTTTCCAGCAAGGTTTTTTCAGCCTCGTTTGCAAAATTCTTGACCAATGAATAGTAATTTGCTAAAAATGAATAATCGTTCACATTACTATTTCCTATAATAAAATATATGAACAGGAAAAAAAGCGAGAAATATAACAGAATCATTGCGGCTGCAACAAAAATGTTCGCAGAAAAGGGTTATTATAAGACCAGGATATCTGAGATTGCCAGAGAAGCAGGTATTGCAGATGGCACCATCTATATATACTTCAGCCATAAAGATCAAATACTTATCGCTCTATTTGAGGAGAAAATGCAGGAAGTTTTAGATAATATGAAAAGGCAAATAGGCTTAGAGGATGATCCCCTGGCAAAAATAGAACGATTCGCGCTTACACACCTTAGACTCATAGAGGACAATAAGGACATGGCAGAAATTATCCAGGTAGAGCTTAGACAAAGTAGTAAATTCATGAAGAATTATCACAACCTAAAATTTTCTCAATACCTTGATTTGATTGAAGATATCATCAGGGAAGGACAGAAAAAGAATTTAATAAAAAAGGAAGTAATCCCCTCAATTGCCAAAAGGGCCTTTTTCGGGGCATTAGATGAAATGTCGCGATATTGGGTTTTATCAAAGAGCCATAAATACGATATAGAAACCGCCGCAAAACAGATCAACAGCTATTTCATACATGGCATAAAGACATAATCTGCCTGATTGAATATTAGATTCTTACTCAGTCAATCTAAAGAATTGTCCCTCAGATTTGTCATTACCTGAAGTTATATTTTCATTTAGGTGTTTAGGCTGAAGACTGAAGGAGTTTAGGCTCAAGGTAAAAACGGATTATCATCAACCCTTCAGTCTTCAGCCTAAACACCTTCAGCCTAAAAAGCTTCAGCGCAGCTGGTTCGTTTTTACTACAATTTCATACTTCTTTATTGACATAACTAACTGTTTAATGATAAAGAGCTAAACAAAAATAATGGGTTACATATGAAGAATTTATTTTATTAATCATCAATTACAGATTACAAGAAAGGGGGATTGAAGTGAATATTATAGTTTGTTTAAAGCAGGTTCCTGACACCGAGACTCAGATAAGTATAGCAGCAGATGGCAAATCCATTTCAACGGACAACATTAAGTGGGTAATGAACCCCTATGACGAATATGCCGTTGAAGAGGCATTGCAAATCAGGGAAAAATTTGGCGGAGAGGTAACAATTGTAGGTGTGGGCCCTAAAAGGGTAACAGAATCTATAAGGACAGCCTTAGCCATGGGTGCTGATAAGGGCATTCTGGTGGATGACCAAGCTATCGTCGGAAATGATTCCCTTGGAACAGCCAGGGTACTTACTGCAGTTATAAAGGATCTTGATTATGATATTATTTTATGTGGCAAGCAGGGCGTTGATGACGATTATGGAATTGTTGGCTCCATGTTAGCAGAGTTTCTTGATATTCCTCAGATATCTATAGCTGTCAAGCTTGATATTAGTGAAGACGGATCAAAGGTGACGGTCAACAGAGAAGTTGAAGGGGGGACTTTTGTTATTGAAGCGCCTCTGCCTGCACTCGTAACCGCCCAGAAGGGATTAAATGAGCCTCGCTATGCCTCACTGCCTGGCATAATGAAGGCCAAAAAGAAACCTCTCGACGTTAAGGCAATAGCTGATTTAGGTTTAGATGCCGGCTCCGTTGGAGAAGCAGGGGCAAAAATTGAAATCAAGGAAATTACCCTGCCAAAACCAAGGCAGGCAGGTAAAATAGTTGAAGGTGAAACACCTCAGGAAAAGGCGGCTAATCTTGCTAAATTCCTGCATGAAGAGGCAAAGATACTTTAGTCTAAAGGGCGATTACAATAGATTACATGTCACAAGAGTTTTACTTCAAAAAGATTCATCTAAAAAGAGATTAAGGAGATAAAAATGGCACAGGGAATTTGGATTATTGCTGAACAAAGAAACGGTGATATTAGAAAGATATCATTTGAGCTGGTAAGCGAAGGGAGAAGGATAGCAGATAAAATAGGGCAGCCTTTAACAGCGGTACTATTAGGTTCTAATATTAAGGAAAAGGCCTCGGAACTTGGAAAATATGGGGTAGATAACGTAATCGTAGCCGATGACGACCGGCTGGCAACATATACAACCGATGCGTATGTTTCTGTTGTGTCACAGATGGCAAAGGAAAAAGAACCGGCTATCATTTTGCTTGGCGCCTCGGTCCAGGGTAAGGATCTATCGGGAAGGCTGGCGGCTAGACTTGAAACAACGGTGGCCCAAGACTCTGTTGAGTTTTCTATAGAGAATAATAAGCTTGTTGCAAGAAGGCCTATATACGCGGGAAAGGCATATGCAACAATTACATTCAAGGACAACACAACACAACTCGCCACAGCAAGGCCAAATGTATTTGAATTAAATGAGCCGGATGATTCAAGATCCTTTGACATCATAGACGGAGAATTTAGCCTTGATGACTCTCAGCTGAAAACAAAAGTTATCGATGTTATACAGGAAGCAACAGGAAAGGCAGACCTTACAGAGGCAGAAAGGATAGTCTCCGGCGGAAGGGGAATGAAGGGGCCGGAAAATTACAAGATATTGGATGAATTGGCTGATCTAATAAATGCAACTGTTGGGGCTTCACGTTCTGCAGTTGACGCGGGATGGAGACCTCACTCAGATCAGGTTGGCCAGACCGGCAAGGTCGTGTCCCCGAATCTCTATATTGCTTGTGGTATATCCGGCGCCATTCAACATTTGGCAGGAATGGGAACATCCAAAATTATAGTTGCTATTAATAAAGACCCGGAGGCACCTATTTTTCAAAAGGCTGACTATGGAGTAGTTGGTGATCTATTTGATGTAATCCCGGCACTTGCAGAGGAGGTAAAAAAGGTTCTGTAAGTTAGCCATACTGACTAAAAAAGCCTTATGATTTATGTAAGCGTTAACGGGTTCAGCGTTCTGGGTTCAAAGGTTCAAT
>JAGYMO010000101.1 GCA_018400255.1 Deltaproteobacteria bacterium | reverse complement strand
CCCATGTAGTATTGCACTAAATTGGTTACTCATCTCTGGTCCCTGGTGCCTTGCCCCTGATCCCAAAATAGTGGCAATTTATAACTTACAGTATCTTATAGAGGAATTTCTTTACCCTGCGATAGCTCCTCTTAAGCAGCATTGAGCTTTTTTCTATAAAGGTCACCCTGGAATATTGCCTGTCTTCATCGATAATGCCCTCAAACCTCTTGCCGTACTTCAACTTAATCCACGCATTAAAATCAAATTTACTTGCCAGACTATATAGATACCAGTTTAAAGGACTGAAGGCTGACTTTTTTGATACAGCCGCACCAAAGTCTATAATGTATGGGGTGGTTCCGTCTACAACGATAAGATTATCCTTTTTCTTAAGGTCCATGTGGGCAATGCCTGCCCTGTGTAGTTCTTTTATAAGGTTTAAAAGGCCTTCAAAAAAAACACGGCGGTTTTCTATTGTGGCTTTACGGACTGTTATGCCATTGATGTACTCAAGGATCAGATACTTGCCTTGTATGAAGCCATAACACCTGGGGACCCCTTTAATGCCTGAAAGCTTGCAATAAATTTTGTATTCCCTGCGTAACATGGCCTTACCAATGAGTTCTTCAACAAAACCCTCTCTAGGTGCCTTGATGATTAAACTTTTTGCATTATCTTTATAAAGATATACCTGACCCTGATACCCCCTGCTTAAAACATTTGAACCGTCTTTAGTGCTTTTCCTGATCCATTCAAGAAGGTTTTCTTCTGTAATACCGTTAATCTCTTTAAACATGAGTGCGTAGTGAGGTTTAAAAAAAGCCCATAGATAAAACATAAAACCAAAATAAAAGGAATAACGCAATAATTGGTTCACCATTCTGAAACAGACTTTGCCGAAAAGACCATTCTCCTAAAGAAGCAATCCCGCCTAAATTAAAATGTGGAATAAGGGCATGAGTCTTTTCCCTCCATTCCTCCCAATCCTCCTTAAACAGCTTATGGAGTTTTTTGTCTTCCTTTTTTATTGCAGGGGGATAAAAGATTAGCAAAATTACTATCAGGAGCGGAAAACCCCACCATAAGCTGGAGGCAATGGAAAATCCCACCCCCAATGTGATGTTTCCTACATAAAGTGGATGTCTTACGTATGCATAAGGCCCATCAATAGCAAGTGTTTTATCTTTTTTGATATGCCCGGATGCCCACAGTCTTATAGCTATGCCCAAGATAACTAACGGAAGCCCTGCAATCAGCAGAACCTTTAAAGGCTTGCCGGCTATACTGACAAGCATGACATAGGAAATACCTACGAATTGCCTATATCTTTCCCTGCGGTATCTTATATCTTTAAGGAATTTTTCTAATCCTAAATTCATCTTGCCAATCCTTTTTCAAGTCTTATATTAAGTGACGCACCGGGAGGGCTAGATTTTAATGCCCTTTAATAATTAAAATGATAAGTGTATTCTAAAAATTCTAAAAAATTTTTTTTATAAAACCGGAAGTTAGCAATTAATAGGTAAAAGTGCAAAAGAAAAAACTTATATGCCAAAGAATTGCTTAATGTTAGCTTTTTTAGACCTCCTGGAGCGTATAATTTTTATAAACTAATATTTTCTTAAGCGACTATCATTTTAACTAAAAATTATTTAGAGTAAGATTATGTGGAACAACAAAGGGAAGAATTTATCTGACATGCACCGCTGGTTAGTTTTTGGTGTGTTTTCAATGATATATTTTTTTGTCTATTTTCACCGTGTCTCCACTTCAGTTATTGCCAATGACCTTTTGATGACCTTCCAGGCCCATGCAACAGCGCTTGGTCTTATGTCATCAATGTATTTTTATGTTTATGCCTTTGAGCAGCCATTAGTTGGCCATTTATCTGACTTACTAGGCCCTCAAAGGGTTGTGGGAATCTGGTCTTTGATCGCAGCCGCTGGTTGCGTTATATTTGGCTTGTCACCCACTATTCAATGGGCTGCATTTGGTCGCGGTATAATTGGCCTTGGAGTTGGGGGTGTTTATGTCCCTGCCATGAAGGCATTTTCTCAATGGTTCAAAAAAAGAGAGTTTGCCACTATAACCGGACTGCTCTTGGCATTCGGCAATCTTGGGGCCATAGTGGCCACCACGCCGCTCGCGTGGATTGTCAGTATTTGGGGTTGGAGGGCAAGTTTTTTCGTTATCGGAGGGGTTACTCTTCTCCTTGCACTCATTGCACTTCTTATGCTTCGAGATTTTAAGCCACCAGAAGAGCCCTCTGAAGAAATACCCATCTCTGGGGAAAAAATTTATATGCCTGCATCTGGAATACTATTTAATGTTTTAAAATTGCCTAGGTTCTGGATAATGGCAGCAATCTTCTTTTGTGGCTTCGGCACCTATTTCACATTCCAGGGACTTTGGGCAACCCCCTTTCTTATGTCTGTATTTGAAATCAACCGTTTACAGGCCAGCGCTCTAAATATGCTGATTCCAATAGGATTTATTGTTGGGGCATCCTTAAATGGAGTTTTTGCAGACAAGGTATTTAAAAATAAGGTCAATGTCCTCTTCTCGCTCCTGACCGCGGAAACAATTGTATGGGTTTTTATTACATTTTTTAGCCATGCATTAGGGAAAGGCGGAATGGCCTTACTTTTAATTATAATGGGGGCCATAGGTGGTGGCCTTGGAACTACTATATGGTCATTAGTCAGAGAAACTACTGACAGTTCAATTCTTGGAATTACTACCGGCCTGCTAAATCCATCCCCTATCCTCGGCTCCGCTATTCTCCAGGGATTGACTGGCGCAATGCTTGATAGCGCAGGGGGAGTAACTGATATTTTAGAACCCTTAGCGTACAGGGGACCCTTTCTGCTATGTCTTTCCACGCTGGGAATTTGCCTTATTGTATGCGGATCGTTAAAGAGGTATCTATTAGTAAAGAGATAGGATAAATCACTCTTGCCCAAAAACACTTTTTGGACAGCATTTAGCCAGGATGAGGGTGAGAATTTCCTTTTAGACTATTTATAGCCCCCAGAAATTCTTTACTCATGGCTTAGAAAGGGTTTTTCCATTCGGTTTTTGCTTTACCCTTCAATAGTATCAATTTTCGGACAGCACTAGTATTTGAAGATAACCTTAATTCCTGTTGGCAAATGTTATTGTGTAAAATCAGCAAGTTATCTGTCCAAAATGGTCTATTTAGATTTATTTTGGATAGTAGTGAGAATAAATAGAAAGTTTTACCGTTTTCAGTATTGCCATAGAGAGAAAACAAGGCGGTGTAGTTTCAGTGGTCAGCAGTCAGGGGCCAGCAGTCCGTGATAAGATATGAGTGGTTATTTATGAGTAACTGACCATGGGGCTCAGGGTAAATCTCACTTCTCTGGGGCAGATATTATTTACTATTTCATTATTTTAACTGCAGCTTATTTTTGCACATTAATAAAAAATAATGGGAAAAAATAAAATCGTTATGTGAACTTCGGTCACCCTACGGGCTCCCTCCATGTCACCTGCTAAGCTATAGGACATTTATTACGGTAATGGTAATCCGGGAATTTTAATTGTCGTCAAGGGAAAAAATAGTTGACGTCAATCATTTGAGATAAAAA
>JAGYMO010000100.1 GCA_018400255.1 Deltaproteobacteria bacterium | reverse complement strand
GGGGATACCTATTGGATTGAAGACCCTTCTTCTAATAAAACGCACCTTTATTTTGTCATTACTGAACCAGACGAAAATAATCGAGTTCTTTTGGTCAATATGACCGATATTGATAATATCTCTGATAGAAGTTGCGTGATTGAGCCAAAAGACCATAAAGCAGTTAGCAAAAAAAGTGCAATTCATTTTGGTGATCCTATCTACGCACGAGCGAAGAAACTTGAAAGAGCCGTAAAAGAGACCGAAAAGTTTCAGTTTGGCCCTGGAGCAAGTGACGAGTTAATTGAAAAGATTCAAAGAGGGGCGCTAAGCTCACAACATCTTGATTCTCGATATGAGGCTACCATAAAACATTCCCTACCATAGTTTTTACTATACCAACATTATTTAGAATGGTTGACACTGAACCACATCCCGGCTATCTCACGCCACAAAGGCACTTTATCCGTATAACCAATCAAACAATCTACCATGTAAGTCGTTAACAGATGGGTAACGGTTCCTTACTTTTAACCTCATCTTTCTGAGTATGAGGTTTCATCTTTATTGCAAGATTCTTCTCCGGGCTGGGAGTCGAAGAAATCCTCAAGTATCCTCCTGTTTCAAGACGAGGGGGGATCCTTCTTAGCTCGCTCCTATTTTAGTTTTTTGAATAATTATCGCAAACCCCCACAGCACGTATACCTAGAATGTTGCAGCCAATACATTTCACACGAACCTTCGCTAACTCCAAAAATCGCTATAACGTATAATTAGACCGCAATCGCCGCTGTTTAAGGTGAGGTTGACATTTTGCCGTAGTTGTTACGTAACTGAACCAAGCATAAGACGATGGTAACAAAAACGGGGAGGCTTATGAGCCCTGCCCGGAATGGATAATTCACACCAAGCCTCCTAGAATCAATGAAAGTTTATTCTAACCTACCGTAAGCCCCGGTCGAGGGGGTTTTTATGTCCTGATAGCATGCTCTCAGTTACATTCTAAGCGGTTCTTATTTGCCTATTGCTAGGATATAAGGCCGAATAATCACTAAAAATCAAAAGAGGGTTTTAAAGTGTTTTTCGTTTACATCATACAAGGGTTATAAGTTGAAAGGGTTAACAAATAGTTATATAATAATTTCGGTGTATGTGTGTCAATATGTCACACACTTGAAAGAGGTTAAATAAAAACAGGAGGGAAAAAGATGTCTGCCAAAAATGACGAAAGGTTAGTCGCAAGGATACCTAAAGAGCAAAAGGAACTGGTAGAGTATGCTGTCTCCCTAATAGGGGGCAATGTTTCTGATTTCGTACGGTCCACCGTAGAAAAAGAGGCAAAGAAAACAATAAAAGAGTACAAAGTATTAGAGCTATCCAAGCGTGACAGCAAGGCTTTTATTGAAACACTTAATAACCCTCCAGAACCCAATGAAGCCTTAAAGGAAGCGGCTAAAGCCCACAAAGAATTAATGGGCGAATAGGCGATATAGGTAAATGTCACAAGAGGACGAACCTTCACCACTGTATTCCATCGAGCAGTTAGACAAAGCAAAGCACGACCGGTCTGGCTTTAGCTGTGGCCTTGAAGACCTTGATCAATATTTGAAAAGATATGCCAATCAGGATCTAGAAAGGGGGGTCTCAACGCCTTACGTTCTGACTAAGGGTGATGAGCCCGATATAATTGGGTATTATACCCTCTCTAATTATTTGGTGGATGTTGAAATTTTCCCCGCAGAGGTCGGAGACGGCCTTCCTTATGCTCAAATACCGGCCACCTTACTTGGCCGTTTGGCTGTTGACCAACCACACCAAGGGAATAGGTTAGGGAAGACACTTTTGCTCAATGCTTTGAAGCGTAGCTATGAGGTGGCAGAAGATATCGCTTCTTTTTCCGTAGTCATAGATGCTAACGAGGAAGCCCAAGGTTTTTACCTTCACCATGGGTTTCAAACCTTTCCAGAGAAAGAGGACAAGCTTTATTTACCGGTAAAAACTATTGATGAAATTATTTAAGTCTTAGTTGTACACCACTTCTTGATAACCTTGAATTAGTCCTAATTCCTTAAATTCGTCCCATCTCTGTGATTTTATCGCATTTAACTCCCTGTAAGCCCGATAAGTTGCGCCAATTACCACCTATCTCATTCCCGCCCAAAACAGGTGAATAAGTTGAATAAATACTTGTAATTCTCTCCCTTCCC